>DASWYX010000730.1:0-9314 GCA_036404755.1 Pseudoduganella sp. | reverse complement strand
GAAGCCGAAGCTCCTGGGGTTTTTCTTGAATCTTGGTCGGAGTACAAGGATTCGAACCTTGGACCCTCTGCTCCCAAAGCAGATGCGCTACCGGGCTGCGCTACACTCCGAAGAAGCAAGATAATACCGGCCCGCGCGGTCTTCGTCAAGGCCGGTTCGTAAAAATGTCACGGCAGCGCTTGTGCTTTTCTGACAATGTGAGAATATTCGCAGCATGCCGATCGACGCTGCCCGCGCGCCGCACCCGGGTTTGCGCTTTACCTTCGGGGTAGCGGCTTCCATCCTGATACACGCACTGTTACTGACCGTGCTGCGGCCGCCTGCGCCTGTGACGAGCGTGCCGCCGGCGTGGTGGTCGCGACCGGTCACCGTGCGGCTGCTGCCCAAGCCGCCGGAGCCGGTGGCGGAGCCCGCGAGGGAAATCGAGCCAGAGCGGACCGTGGCGGTGCGCCTGCGCCCTGAGCGGCCGTCGGCGCGGCCGAAGAAACCGCCGCAGGCGATTTACGCGCCGGCGCCGAGGCGGACGCCGGATGCGGCAAGCCGGCCAGCCGAACGCCCCGAGCCGGCGCAGCCGGGTGCGGACACGGCGCCGCGCTTCGACCCCGAAGCCGCCAAGGCCGCCGCCCGCGGCATCGCGTCCCAACTGGACGAGCCGAAGTCGGACGCGCCGAACGCCCAGGTGCGCAACGGCCCGCGCTACCGCGAAACGAAGGAGCAGAGGCTGGCGCGGGAAATCAAGCAATCCGCCCGGCCCAATTGCAAGGACGGCATTCCGGGCGGCCTGCTGGCGCCCCTTTATCTGATGATGGACAAGAAGGATTCCGGCTGCAAGTGGTGATCACTCACCCTTGATCTGCAGCGCCCGGTCGTACAGGGCGTTCTTCTTCTGCCCCGTAATCTGCGCCGCCAGCGTGGCCGCCTGCTTGACCGGCAGCTCCGCCAGCAGGAGGCGCAGCACGCGCTCCGCCTCGGCGTCGCCGGCATCGGCCGCTTCCTGCGCACCTTCCAGCAGCACCACGAACTCGCCCTTCTCGCGGTGCGCGTCCGCCTTCAGCCAGGCCACCGCTTCGGACAGCGGGCAGCGGTGGATTTCCTCGAACAGCTTGGTCAGTTCGCGCGCGAAGACCACCTGGCGCGAGGGCTCGAACACGTCCGCCAGCGCCTGCGCGCATTCGACGATGCGGTGCGGCGCCTCGTAGAACACCATGGTCGCGCCCACGCTGCGCAAGCCCTGCAGCACGCCCTCGCGCTGCTTGGCCTTGGAGGGCAGGAAGCCGACAAAGTGGAACTGGTCATTCACCAGCCCCGCAGCCGACAGCGCAGTCACGGCTGCCGAGGCGCCCGGCAGCGGCACCACGCGCAGCCCGGCTGCACGGACAGCATCCACGATGCGCGCACCGGGGTCGGACACGGCCGGCGTGCCCGCGTCGGACACCAGCGCGATCCGTTCCCCCGCCTGCAGCCGCGCCACCAGTGCCTGCGCCGCCTCGCGCTCGTTGTGCATGTGCGCGGCCACCAGCGGCCTGGAAATGCCGAAGCGGTTCATCAGCTGGGCGGTGTTGCGGGTGTCCTCGCAGGCGACGGCGTCGACAATGGTCAAGACGTGCAGGGCTCTCAGACTAATGTCAGTAACATTGCCGATTGGCGTAGCCACTACATACAATGTTGCCGTAGGATATGTCTGGTGCGCGGTCTCGCCAAGGACGGGCAGGGCGGCAAGCGGGCTGGAATCGTGAACTGTCATTGGGGGTTGGATGCTGGCAAAAAAGGTAAAAATCGCACTTCTAATCGCTGCCGCAGCACTGGTCAGCGCCTGCAGCACGCCTTGCGGCACGCCCGGCGGATTGTGCGCGCCAATCGAGTCGGTGACAAGTACGCCGGTCGCGTCCAAGCCGGTGCGCCTGCCCGAGCGTGCGCTGGAAAAGGCGCCCGAACCGGCCGCGGAAGTGCAGACCTATGCCATCGCCATGCCCGGCGCGGAAATGAGCGGCGCCTCCGCCCAGGCCAATGCAGCCGGCAAGGATGGCGTCAACATCGCCCTGCTGCTGCCGCTGCGCTCCGAAACCCTGGGCCGCGCCGCCGACGCGCTGCGCGCCGGCTTCATGGCCGCCTATGAACGCGACAAGGCCGGCCTTACCATCAACCTGATCGAAACGGGCGATCCGGCGCAGGATGTGCTGTCCGCCTACGCCAGCGCCCAGCAGCAGAATGACATCGTGGTCGGCCCGCTGGCCCGCTCGGCCGTGACGGCGGTCGCCGCCAGCCCGCTGGTCAGCAAGCCGACCATCGCCCTCAATCATCCGGAAGGCCGCGGCGAAATGCAGCTGCCGCCGCAGATGATTGCCATCGGCCTGTCGATCGAGGACGAGGCGCGCCAGGCCGCCAGCTGGGCAGCGCAGGAGCATCCGAACGCGCGCGCGCTGGTGCTGTCCGCCGGCTCGTCGTGGCAGAAGCGCGGCGCGAACGCGTTTGCCGCGCAATGGCAGCGCATCGGCGCGCCGGTCAAGATCGTGGAGCTCAGCGCCAGCGGCGGCTACCTGAGCGACCCGGAGCTGGTGGCCTTGCGCGCCCGCCTGCAATCCGAACCGGCGGACGTGCTGTTTGCCGCGCTGGACGTGGACCAGGCGCGCCAGCTGAAAGTCGCGTTGAACGCGCCGCCGCTGGGCGACCTGCCGCTGTATGGCATCTCCTCGCTCAACCCCGGCCGCGCGCTGTGGCAGCCCGGCCCCGAACTGGATGGCGTGCGCCTGCTGGACCTCCCTTGGCAGCTGCAGCGCGACCATCCGGCCGTCATGGTCTATCCCCAGCCCGAGCCGCGCGATGAGGTGCGCCTCAGCGCGGACCTGGAACGCCTGTACGCCCTCGGCATCGACGCTTTCCGCGTCGCCCGCGAAATCGCCCTGCGTCCAGGCAGGCGCTTCCGCCTCGACGGTGTGACCGGCCAGCTGACCGTGGACTTCGGCCAGGGTCCCTCCTACTTCGAGCGCGTCGAAATGCCGGCCGTGTATACGAACGGCGTGCCCACTCCCGTCACCTCGGCACAGTGAACCGCACGCCGCAGCAGGTCGAGGGCCGGCTCAGCGAAGAAGCGGCGCTGTCTTACCTGCAAGCCCAGGGCCTGGCCCTGGTCGAGCGCAACTTCCTCTGCAAGGCGGGCGAGCTCGACCTGATCATGCGCGACGGACCGGGTCTGGTCTTCGTCGAAGTCCGCAAGCGCGCCAGCACGCGCTTCGGCGGCGCGCTGTGGAGCATTACGCCGGCCAAGCAAAAGCGTCTGCTGAGGACTGCCCAGTACTATCTCCTGCGGTATCATCAGGTGCCGCCCTGCCGCTTCGACGTGGTGGCCATCGAAGACGGCCAGCTGCGCTGGCTGCGCAATGTGCTTGAAATGTAAGCATTTTTAACAGGGCTTGTCCGGCGGCACAGGCAGCTGCACTATAATTACGCACACTATGACCAATCAACGCATTCTCCAGCACTTCCACGAAAGTGCCGAAACCAAGATCCAGTCCGCCACCGTGCTCGCGCAGCCGATCGCACAGGCCATCGAACTGATGTTCTCCGCTCTGTCCAACGGCAACAAGATTCTCGCCTGCGGCAATGGCGGTTCCGCGGCGGACTCGCAGCACTTCGCTGCGGAGCTGGTGGGGCGCTTCGAGCGCGAACGCTTCCCGCTGCCGGCCATCGCCCTGACCACCGACTCGTCCATCCTGACGGCCGTCGCCAACGACTACAGCTACCGCGAGATCTTCTCGAAGCAGGTGCAGGCCTTCGGCCAGGCCGGCGACGTGCTGCTGGCCATTTCCACGTCCGGCAATTCGGCCAACGTGATGGCGGCCATCGAAGCGGCGCTGGAGCGCGAAATGCGCGTGGTCGCGCTGACCGGCAAGGGCGGCGGCGCCATCGGCAAGATGCTGACCGACGCGGACGTACATATCTGCGTGCCGGCCGACCGTACCGCCCGTATCCAGGAAGTCCACCTGGTAACCATCCACTGCATTTGCGACGGCATCGACGTCGCCCTGTTCGGAGGAGATGTGAATGAATAAAGCAACCCGCCCCCTGTTGACGGCCGTGCTGGCCGCCACGCTGGCGAGTAGCCTGACTGCCTGCTTCCCGCTGGTCGTTGCCGGCACCGCGTCCGGCACGCTGGCTGCGGCCGACCGCCGCACCTTTGGCGCGCAGACTGAAGACAAGGCCATCGTCGTGAAGGCCGAGGTGAAGATCCCCAATGTGACCGGCAACGCCGGCCACGTGAACGTGAACGCCTTCAACCGCAAGGTCCTGCTGACCGGCGAAGTGCGCGATGAAGAAATGAAAGCGGCCGTCGAGCGCGAAGTGAAGAGCATCGAAGGCGTGCTCGGCATCGTCAACGAGCTGGAAATCGCCGGCCCGGCCAGCTATACCTCCCGTTCCAACGATGTGCTGATCACCACCAAGGTAAAGGCCAGCCTGGTCGACGCCAAGGATATTTCGGCCAATTCCTTCAAGGTCATTACCGAGCGTGGCAATGTCTACCTGATGGGCCGCGTGACCCAGCGCGAGGGCAACCAGGCGGCGGAAATTGCGCGCGGCGTGAGCGGCGTGTACAAGGTCGTCAAGGTGTACGAGTACATCTCCGAGGAAGAGTGGAAGTCCTATCAGAACGCTCCGCCCGCCTCCCAGCAAGCCCAGGGCTGACCGGTTTATAATCATCGGCATGAGCGCCAATACTTCTTCCAAAGCCTGGATCAAGCCGGCGATTGCAGCTTTTGTAATCGCCGGGATCGGCTTTGCAGCCTATTCCTCCCTGAACAACCACACCCCCGCGCCGGAAGTGACGTTTGTCGGCATCAAGGGTGAGCAGATCACGCCGGCTTCGTTGCGTGGCAAGGTTGTCATGGTTAACTTCTGGGCAACCTCCTGCACCACCTGCGTGGCGGAGATGCCGGAAATGATCGACACGTACAACAAGTACAAGTCGAAGGGCCTCGAATTCGTGGCCGTGGCGATGAAGTACGACGCGCCCAACTATGTCGTGAACTTCACCGAAACCCGCCAGCTGCCCTTCAAGGTCGCGCTGGACGTGACCGGCGAAGCCGCCAAGGCCTACGGCGACGTGAACATGACCCCCACCACCTTCGTCATCGACAAGGACGGCAAGATCATCAAGCGCTACGTCGGCAAACCCGAGTTCGCCGAACTCCACAAGCTGCTGGAAAAGACCCTGCAGGGCTAACAAAAAAAGGACGCCGCGGCGTCCTTTTCGTTTGGGCTGTTCAGCCCCGCACGATCTGGTAGCGCAGCTCGGCGAAGCCAGGGCCGTATTGCCTGACTGAGGACAGCGTCATCGGGGTGGCCAGGCGACGGGGGAAGAGGGGTTTGCCGGCGCCGAGGGTGGTGGAGCCGACCTGGATGATGAGCTCGTCGAGCAGGCCGGCGTCATGGAACTGGCCGGCGAGATCGCCGCCGCCGACGATCCACAGGTTCTTGCCGCCGGCGGCAGCCGACATCGCGGCGTGGACGGGGCGGACGTCGCCGCGGACGAAGCGCAGGTCCGCGCCTTCTACGGCGGGCAATTCCCGGCTGGTGAAGACCCAACAGGGTTGCGAATAGGGCCACGGCGACCCGGCTTCGGCGGCGACCTTGTCGGCGTTACGCAGCATCCACTCGTACGTTGACGCGCCCATGGCCAACGCGCCGACGTCGGCGATGAAGGACGGATAGCTGGACTCTTCCAGCGCCCCCAGCGAGAACAGCCAGTCCAGGGAATCGTCTTCGGTGGCGATGAAGCCGTCGAGACTGGAGGCTGCGTAGAACTGTGTTTTCATCAGAATCCTGCCTGGATCGAAAAATAAGCACCCTTCTGCGTCTTCGGATTGAAGATCGTGATGTCGCCCAGGTCGGCGTAGGCGGCGGTTAATGACAGGTTGCGGCTGGGGAACCACGCCACGAACACGTCGTAGTAATTCTTTTCCTTATCGACGCCGAGATTGTGCGGCTTGCGGCGCCATTCAGCGCCAGCCGCCAGTTTGCGGGTCAACAGCCACGCCGCCGAAATCTCGGGCTGGAGGCGCCGTCCGCCGTGCAGGTCGCCGCCGAAACCGAGCAGGCCCATCTGGTTGGCGCGCGTCGAGCGCAGCGTGCCGTTTAACAGCAGGCTCTGCTCGAACAAGACCTTGGTGGCCGCCACGTAGAAATCATAGCCCTTGTCATCCTTCGCGCCGAGCTGCTTGACGCTGGTCACGCCCAGCGCCCCCAGGCCGCCGATGCCTTTGTTCTTCTTGTACATGACGCCCACAGCGATCTGCGGCAGCCAGGAATCCTGCGCGTACACGGCATCGCCCGCCACGCGCAGCTTGACGCCGAAGATATCCTGCTTGATGTTCAGCTGGTCCAGCGGTGCGAGCTCGCCTTCGAATTGCTGCTGGGCCAGTGACAGTTCGACACGATCGTACAGGCCTACGGCCACGCCATAAGTCTTCAGCGAATAATCCTGCGTCTTCACATAGGTGTAGTGGGCGTTGGCGCCCCAGCTGTCGCGCGTGCCATAGCCGGTAATCAGCGCCCACGGCACGATGCCGCCGCCGCCCGCGCCTTCCACCTGCGACACGCCGCCGGTGGCGATGAACTTGCCCATTTCCGGCCAGCGTCCGGCCGGCGTTTCCGAGGTGACGATGTCACGCCGCATCGGCGCCAGCTTGGCGATCAGCTTGTTGGACACGCTGGTCGGCACATGATGGCGTTCCATCGCGATCTGCAAATCCTCGGCCAGCGCATTGAAGTGAAAATCATTGATCTTCAGGTCTTCGTGGACCGTGTGCATATCGCGGTCCTTGTACGCGCCCACGTATTTGCAGGGCCCTTGCGGCGTTTCGCACACGACATCCTTGTCGATCGACTGCATGTCGCGGTTCTTGTACTTGCCCCTGAACTGGCAGGGACCGCCGGACAGTTCGCAAAACTGCTCGCCCAGCCGCGTCTTCAATTGCTCGATATCGATGCCCGGAAAGAAATCCTTGATACGCGGGTCCGACAGCACGATGGACAGGAAGGTCTCCACGATATCGTGGATGCCTTCCTGCCCGCCAAGACCGCGATAGACGCTGTCGTCGGTGTAAGGAGTCTGTGCGCTTGCCAGCGAGCTGGCAAGAAGCAGTCCGGCGCCAAAGGCGGCCAGTTTAACCATGATTTATCGCCCCAGTCGATGGGTGGGTGGCCTTTCGCGTGCCGTCATGCCTTGGGATACAGGATCATCTGCGTGCAGCGGAACAGGGCGATGGTCTTGCCGTTCGATTTGTCGGTGACGGTGGCGTCCCATACCTGGGTGGTGCGGCCCATGTGCACGGCTTTCGCCACCACGCTAATCGCGCCTTCGCGCGCCGTGCCCAGGTGATTGGACTTCAGCTCGACGGTGGTGAAATTGTTGGCGCCTTCCGGCAGGTTGGCGTAGCAGGCCAGCCCGCAAGCGGTGTCCGCCAGGGTGACCACGCTGCCGGCGTGCAGGAAGCCGTTGGGAGCGAGGTGGAAGGTGGAAATTTCCATGTCCGCCGTTGCCAGGCCGGGGCCAATCTCGGTGATGCGGATATTCAGGTGGGCGGGCAGCGTGCCCTCGGCGAATTTGTTGGCGTATTCGGCGGTGAATTGCGGGTTCATACAGCGCTCCGGGGGCAAAGATTGAATGATATCAACCTTTTCATTTTCCGGAGGTCGAGTCAGACAAAAACGGGTATGCTTATGCCATGCCGCATTGCCTTCCTCCCCACAAAGGCGGAAAGGCCGGACAGGCAAAGCTCACAAGGTGGATTCATCGAAACCAACGGCCCTGCGCGGGCCTCGACGGAGAACGACCTATGAACGAGAAAGAGCAGCTGTCCAACATCATGCAACGCATGGAAACCCTGCTGCAGGACAATCGCCAGGCCGAATGGGCGCGCCTGCTTGGCCGTGCCCGCGCGCTGAGCGTGATGGATTGCTCGGCAGCAAAAGGCGAAGTCCTGCATTATTTCGGCGGCGCCGGTTCCATGAGCGACCTGAAAATCGATCCGGAATTCAATGCCCTGCGCACCGAGCTGTACTCCCTGTGCTACGGCGCTCCCCAGCAATAAGTTCCGCTTTACCCCGCTTCGAACTCGACCATGCCGCGCTGGTAGGCCAACGCCAGCGCCTCGGTCCGCGTACATGCGCCCAGCTTGCCCATCAGCGACTGCATATGGGCTTTGACCGTGCCCTGCTGGATGCCCAGCTGCTGGGCTATGCGTTTGTTGCAATAGCCCCTGGCAAGCAGCGCCAGCACTTCCCCTTCGCGCCGCGTGGGACGCTCGAGCGTATGCATTTGCAGAACCAACGCGTACAGGGCCGGGCTGAAATAGTGGCCGCCGCCCAGTAGCTGGCTCACTGCCGCGTGCAATTCCGCAGCGTTCGCCCCCTGCAGCACGTAATTCCTGATCCCGGCCGCGCGCATCGTGAGCAGCGTGCGTTCATTCGGCCATGTGTCCACGATCAGCACGGGAAGCCGGTGGGCGACCGCCACTGCGGACTGGCAGTCGGTGACGACCAGTGCGGCGCCCGAACACTGGCCCGCGTTGTCCGTCACGGCGACGTCGAGGGCCGGACATTGCCGCAGAATGTCCGCAATGCCCGCATTCAGGATCGGCTCGCGATGCGCCGCTACAACGCGATGGGAAGTGATTGTAGGTTTCATTCAGCAAGTATCTGATGCGAACCCTATAATCGGCCAATTAGAAATGCTGCGGTCTGCGATAAGGCGCAGCTTATCGCTGGGGACGGTGCTATGCAGTCGCGCGATTTACGGGCTTACAAGTATTTTTTGACACTTGCGCAAGAGCTGCATTTCGGCCGCGCGGCGGAACTGTCCTGCATCACGCAGCCGGCGCTGAGCCAGCAGATCGCCCGGCTGGAGGAGTCCCTTGGCGTCAAGCTGCTGCTGCGCGACCACCGCAAAGTCGCGCTGACCCGCGCCGGCGAAGTGCTGCGCGACGGCACGCACCAGATTTTCCAGCTGCTGGAAGAAACCACGCGCCGTGCGCGCGAAGCGGGCGGCCTGGACGATTTTCGCCTGTCGATCGGCCTGGTGGAATACGCCAATGTCGGCGTGCTGCCGGGCGCCCTGGCGCGCCTGCAGCCCTGCTATCCCGAACTGAAGCTGATCAGGCACGACATCAATATGGATATGCAGGTCGCCGCCTTGCAGCGGGCGCAGATCGATATCGGCTTCTGCTGCGCCAACCGCGACCTGCTCGGCCTGGTGCCCGCTGACGGATCGGTGCGCTCGCAGCGGCTGCTCAGCGCAGGCTGGCGCGTTTTTTTGCGGG
>DASWYX010000729.1:0-5147 GCA_036404755.1 Pseudoduganella sp. | reverse complement strand
ATTATCCAGAGGACTGTTTTCGACCAGGAAGCGGCGCGCGGCGACCATCGGGCCTACGGTGTGGGAACTAGAGGGGCCGATGCCGATCTTGAAGAGGTCGAAAACGCTCATGTCCATTGGATTTTGTCTCCGTATTTTATGTTCGTTGTCACGCTGGCACGGCGGATCAATGATCCGCCCTACGCCGTTCGTCGGATCATGGGACGCATTACGGTGGCGTGAACGACCGCAATGCGTAGGGCGGATCATTGATCCGCCGTGCGTCCCGTCACGCGGCCTGGCCGAGGCTCACGTCAATATTGGCCCGCATATCCTTGACCATCTCGTCCACGCCGATGCGGGCCTTCCAGCCCCAGTCGGCGGATGCCTTCGAATCGTCCAGGCTTTGCGGCCAGCTGTCGGCGATGGCCTGGCGCGAGTCGGGCTTATAGGCGATCTTGAAGTCCGGCACAGCGCGCGTGATCGCCGCAGCCAGCTCCTCGGGATTGAAGGACACCCCTGCTACGTTGTACGAAGAGCGGATCTTCACGGATTCCGCCGGCGCTTCCATCAGTTCGATGGTGGCGCGGATCGCGTCCGGCATGTAGATCATCGGCAGCGTGGTCTTCGGGCCCAGGAAGCAGTCGTAACGCTCGCCGCGCAGTGCCGAGTGGAAGATCGCGATCGCGTAGTCCGTGGTGCCGCCGCCCGGTGGCGACTTGTAGCTGATGATGCCTGGGTAGCGGATCGAGCGCACGTCCACGCCATACTTCAGGAAGTAGTACTCGCACAGGCGCTCGCCGGCCAGCTTGGAAATGCCGTAGATGGTGGTCGGGTCCATCACCGTCATCTGCGGCGTGTTCTGCTGTGGAGTATTCGGGCCGAACGCCGCGATCGACGAAGGCCAGAACACGCGCACAGGCTTGCCCTGTTCGCCGCGCACACGCGCTACTTCCAGGATGTTCAGCAGGCCATCCATGTTCAGGTCCCACGCTTTCAGCGGCGCCGCCTCGCCGGTCGCGGACAGCATCGCAGCCAGCTGGTAGACCTGGGTGATGTTCTCGTCGGCCACGAGCTTTTCCAGGGCCGACTTGTCCATCACATCCAGCACCTGGTAGCGGGCCGCTTTATAGAGGTTCTTCGGGCTGATATCGGTGGCGATGACGTTGTCCGCACCGTGCTTGCCGGCCAGTGCTTCAACGAGTTCACTGCCGATCTGGCCGTTTGCGCCGATGACGAGGATGCGTTCCATGTTTGATTCCTGTATTTCCGTTTAATTCTTGATAATGCCGAGCTCTTTGCCGGCCTGCTCGAATGCTGCCAGCACCTTGTCCAGCTGCTCGCGGGTATGGGCCGCGGAGAGCTGCACGCGCACGCGCGCCTGGCCCATCGGCACCACCGGGTAGAAGAAGCCGGACAGCAGCACGCCCAGTTCATACATGCGCGCCGCGAACTTCTGGGCCACCGGCGCATCGAACAGCATCACCGGCACCACCGGGTGCGTACCCGGCTTGATGGTGAAGCCAATGCGCTCGATCTCCTTGCGGAAGTAAGCGGTGTTTTCATGCAGGCGGTCGCGCAGTTCGGTCGATTCGGACAGGCGCTTCAGCACTTCCAGCGAGGCGCCGGCGATCGAAGGCGCCAGCGTGTTCGAGAACAGGTAAGGACGGGACTTCTGGCGCAGCGTATCGATCACTTCCTTGCGGCCGGAAGTGAAACCGCCCATCGCGCCGCCCAGGGCCTTGCCCAGCGTGCCGGTAATGATGTCGATCTTGCCGACCACGTTATGGTGTTCGTGCGTGCCGCGGCCGGTCTTGCCCATGAAGCCGGAGGCGTGGCATTCGTCGATCATGACCAGGGCGCCGTATTTTTCGGCCAGTTCAACGATCTTGTCCAGCTGGGCGATGGTGCCGTCCATCGAGAACACGCCATCGGTCACGATGACCTTGTGGCGCTTGTCGGCGGCGGCCTTCAGCTGGGTTTCCAGGTCGGCCATGTCGTTGTGGGCGTAGCGGAAGCGCGCGGCCTTGCACAGGCGGATGCCGTCGATGATGGAGGCGTGGTTCAGGGCGTCCGAGATGATGGCGTCGTTCTCGTCGAACAGCGGTTCGAACACGCCGCCATTGGCGTCGAACGCAGCCGCGTACAGGATGGTGTCTTCGGTGCCGAGGAATTTCGAGATCGCCTGCTCCAGCTGCTTGTGCACGGTCTGGGTGCCACAGATGAAGCGCACCGAAGACAGGCCGTAGCCGTATTTTTCGGTCGCGGCGATGGAAGCCTGGGCCACCCACTCCTGGCCGGACAGGCCCAGATAGTTATTGGCGCACATATTGATCAGGGTGCGGCCGTCTTCGGCGACCACTTCGGCGCCCTGGCGGGATGCGATTACGCGCTCGGGCTTGTACAGGCCGTCCTGGCGCAACTTTTCCAGGTTCTGTTGCAGTCCGGAGTAAAACGCATTGGTCGCTTGGCTCATGATCTTCCTCTATATATGTGTTGACCGGGTGGGAGCTAAAGTTTACTCTTATTCCACTGATCCTTCAGAAATCCACTATCTTGAACTCGGATTCAATATAACGAATCCTACTTTACTATATTGAACTTTGCAAGCGTGAAACCACCTGTTGCCACCAATGCACCACCCGAAGTGGGAGCCGCCCTGCAGCGCCTGCGCCTGGCGCGCGGCCTGACCCTGGAAGACCTGTCCCGAATTGCCGGCGTTTCGAAGTCAATGCTGTCCCAGATCGAGCGCGAAAAGGCCAATCCGACCATTGCCATTACCTGGCGCCTGGCCAATGCCCTGGGCGTGGCCATTGGCGAACTGCTGGCGGATGTTGAGAAGGATATTGAAACAATAAGGATTATCGACGCGCACGAAACGCCGACACTGCCGGGTGCCCATGCGGGTTATATCCTGCGCATCCTGGGACCGATGGAGCTGGCGGGGAAATATGAGTGGTACGAGCTGACACTGTCGGCGGGCGGCGAGCTGGTTTCGCAGCCGCATGATCCCGGAACGACCGAGCATCTGACGCTGCTGCATGGGTCGATGGAGCTGGAGGTTGGGAACAGCAAGAAGAAGGTGAAGCTGGGCGCGACGGCACGGTATCCGGCGGATCAGCATCATGCGATACGGAATCCGGGGAAGACGGAGGCGAAGGGGTTGCTGGTGGTTATACATCGCTGAAACCGAACACCTGGGTCTGACCCTTGGGTCTGACCCGGGGTTAGGTTTCAGATCGGCGCCCCAGGCGGAATCGCCGGCAAGCCACGCAGCTTCACGCTGCGCGGATCGGCCAGGTAAGCCGTAATATGCGCAGCCGCCTGCGCCCGGCTGTCCGCGCCAACGCCCTTGCCCTGATTCTTCCGCAGCCACGCGGTCAGCTCCCGCAACTGCCCGCGCACCTCGGCATCCACATTCGCATGCAGCTCGCCGCCGTCCACCACGCGCAGCAGCGCGTCGAGCACCACCCAGTTTGCCGCCAGCTGCACCGCTTCCCCGCCAGCCAGCGAAGACGGCACGGAATCGCGCTTCCACGTCCGTCCCAGCACGATAGACACCACGTCCCGCACGCTCAACTGCGAGCCGTCGCGCGCAGACTGCCACGCCAGCCGGTTCAGGCGCGCAGCGTCGAACAGGAACTGCGCGCTCTGCGCGGCGCCCGCCTCGGCAGCGGACAGCGCATCGAACACGCTGTTCATGCGCGTCCCGAAATACTCCTTGTTGCGCTCGAAGCCCTGTCCGGGCGGCGTCAGTACGTCCAGCACCGACGGCGGCAGCGCCAGGTACTCGGCCTGCAGCGTCGCCGCCAGGCGCGCCAGCGCCGCCCGTTGCGTCGCCGCAGGCACGGGGCGCACGCCAGCAGGCGCTACTCCGCCCTTCACATCACCGCTGCTGCTGTAATCGAAGGCGGCGCCGCCGATCAGGCGCGCCAGGGCCTCGCCCTGGTAGCGCTGCAGCAGATAAACAGGCACCAACCGTGCCTCGATCTCTCCGGACTGGCGGTCATTCGGCAGCACATCCAGCGAGAACGAATCCAGCGCCTTGCGGCGGATGGCGCCCAGTTGATCCCAGGTTTTCAGCGAGTCGGGGCCGAAGTCCCACAGCAAGCCGTTGGGATGCGCCGAACCGGTGGCGCGGGCATCGGGATCGCTGACGTACTGCATGCCCGCGGCGCGCGCCTCGGCGCGCAGGCGGGCCAAAGCGCCCTCCTCGTCCGCATACTGGCCGTAGATGTATTTGACGATGTACTCGTCCCAAGCGCCGACGCCGGTGCCGTAGGCGTCCGCCAGGTCGATACGGCCATCGGACCCGATCGTCAGGACCGGATGCGGATAGTCCATCACCGAACCATTGCCATGCTGGCTTGCCGCGAAATTGTGGGCAAAGCCAAGCGTGTGGCCGACTTCATGCGCGGCCAGCTGGCGCAGGCGCGCCAGGGCCATTTGCTCGGCCAGTAGCTTGCGGTCCGCGGATGTGGCCTTGCCATAAGGCGCCAGCAGGCTTTCGGCGATCAGGATGTCCTGCCGCACGCGCTGCGAGCCGAGGGTGACGGCGCCACGGATGATCTGGCCGGTGCGCGGATCGGTGATGGCATTCCCGTAGGACCAGCCGCGCGTGGCGCGATGCACCCAGGTGATCACGTTGTAGCGCACGTCCATCGGGTCGGCGCCTTCGGGCAACAGCTCAACGCGGAAGGCGTCCTTGAAGCCGGCCTTCTCGAAGGCGGCCGCCCACCATCGCGCGCCGTCGATCAGCGCCGAACGCACCGGTTCGGGCGCGCCGCGGTCCAGGTAGTAGACGATGGGCTTCCTGACGGGGCTGAGCGCCGCCATGGGATCGGTCTTCTCCAGGCGGTGGCGGACTTGCCAGCGCACGTCCAGGCTGGATGCGAGCGGCGTGGCAAAGTCGTAATAGCCGGTGTCGAAACCGCCGGAAGCCGGATGGTAGGCGCGCGGCTGGTAGCCTGCGTCCGGCAGGCGCACCATGCTGATGTGCTGGCGCAAGGTGAGGCTGGCCGGGTCGGCCGCCACCTGCTTGACGAATTCGCCCTCGCCGGGACCGGCAAAGGTGAGCATCGCTTCCAGCTCAATATTGTCGGGGAAGGCTTTCGCTTCCCGCGGCAGCACGGCACTGCGTTTTTCATCGACCTTGTAGGCGCCCTGCT
>DASWYX010000728.1:0-1669 GCA_036404755.1 Pseudoduganella sp. | reverse complement strand
ACGCCGGTAACGTCGATGGGCGGCATGACGATTACGCCGGACCTGGCGCTGTCCGACTTGCGGCTGGCGCCCGGCGATCTGCTCCTGCTGCCGGGCAGCGATGCCTGGCATGAAGAGGCCAATGCGCCGCTGCTGCGCTTTGCTGCCACTGCGCTGGCGGAAGGGCATAAGGTCGCGGCCATCTGCGGCGCCACGGTCGGCCTGGCGCAAGTGGGCGCGCTGAACGGACTGCGGCACACCAGCAATGACCTGGGCTACCTGAAGCAGTCCTGCCCGGCCTACACCGGTGCTGCGCAATATGAGGACAAGCCGGCCGTCCGCGACGGCAACCTGGTGACCGCCAGCGGACTGGCGCCCCTGGAATTTACGTATGAGGTGATCAAGATGCTCGGCGTATGGCGGGAAGCCACCGCCGATGCGTGGTACAAGCTGTACAAGACCCGCGAGGCGCGCTGGTATTACGCGCTCGTGGAGTCCATGTCTACACTGCCATCGGAGCGGTAATCGGTGCGTGGTGCTGGTAGCCTTCCAGGCTGAAGTCGGAAGGCTCGACCTTTTCCAGCCACTCCGGCTCGTACTTGCCGGTCTTTGCGAAATCCGGCACGCGGTCGGAAATCTTCAGCTGCGGCAGCGGATACGGCTCGCGCGTCAGCTGTTCCTTGACCATGTCCAGGTGGTTTTCGTAGATGTGGGCGTCGCCCACGAAGTAGCTGAACCAGCGCGGCGTGTAGCCGGTAAGGCGCGCCACCAGCGCGAGCAGGGCCGCACCTTCGGCGATGTTGAATGGCGTGCCAAGACCGATGTCGTTGCTGCGCACGTAGAGGCAGAGCGAGATCTCTTTCGTGTTTGCGTTCGGGATGAACTGGTACAGAAGATGGCAGGCGGGCAGGGCGACCTGGTCCAGCACGGCCGGGTTCCAGCCGTGGAACAGGATGCGGCGGCTGGACGGGTTGTTGACGATCGTGTCCAGGCATTCGCGCAGCTGGTCGATGGCCTTGTACAGCAGGACCTTCTTCACGCCGTTTTCTTCCAGCGGCGCGACGATCTTGAAGCCGTGGCGCTGGGCGTCGGCGATCTGTTCGCCCTGGTCGGCATGCAGCAGCTTGTAGCCGGGCCACTGGCGCCATTGCACGCCGTAGACGGGGCCGAGGTCGTCGACGCCTTCGCGATAAGGGTTGGCCAGCCATTGCTGGTTTTCATTCGCGTTCTGGTCCCACACCTTGCAGCCCAGCGCTCGGAAGTCGGCAGCGCTGCGCGAGGCGCGCAGGAAGGCGCACAGTTCGCCGACCACCGACTTGAACGCCAGCTTCTTGGTGGTCACGGCGGGGAAGCCGTTTTTCAGGTCGAAGCGCATCATGGCGCCCGGCACGCTCAGCGTACGGATGCCCGTGCGGTTGTCCTGCCAGCTGCCCTGTTCGAGGACGGTTCGGATCAGTTCCTGGTATTGCTGCATACTTCTCTCCGTTGTTCTGTTCTATCGTTTGCCGCCGCGCGGACCTGGTTTGCCGCCGCCCTGGCGTTCAGCCTTGCCCGCAGCCTTCGCGGCCGACTTCGCGCCGCGTCCACTCACCACGACGACGTTACCCTTGCCCGCGCCGCGCCCGCCGCCGGCCGCCTCACCCCGCGCGCTTCCCGCGCCCGCACCCGCGGCACGACCGCCACGGCCCGC
>DASWYX010000727.1:0-2998 GCA_036404755.1 Pseudoduganella sp. | reverse complement strand
CTTGCGGCTCGTGTCCGGCGAGGTCGCCTAGGCTTCCACGCCGCCGTAGCGCAGCATGATGGTGTTGGCCTGCTCGCGCTGGATATCGTTGTCCACGTCCACCGCCAGCAGGGCGGCGGGGCGGTCCGGACGGTCGGTGGTATCGACATCGTCCGGCGTCAGCGAATCCATGATGTTCTGCACGGCCGCCGCCGTCGTGGTGATGGGACGCGCATCGTGCAGGTTGAGTTGCACGGCGGAGCCGTGGAAGCCTGCGTCCAGCAGCGCTGCGCGGGCGGCTTCAGCGTCGGCCACCTGCTTGAAATTGCGATAGATAGTGTCAGGCATGATCGTGATCTCCTTTGCGGCCATTTTCGCGCAATGGCCGCGCTCCCGGCGCGCGCTTACTTCGCTTTGCGCGAAGACCAGTGCAGGTGCACGATCAGCCAGCCATCCGCCTGCCGCTGCAGGACGGCAGTTTCCGTGCCGAAGCTGTGCACGGGCGCGCCTTTCCACTGGCCGGTCGTTTCCGTTTCGCGCGTGACGACGGCCATGCTGCCTTCAATGCGCTCAGCGTGCCTGAGCACTTTCCTGCTGGTTGCGGCCGCAAACGCCGCGTCGGCGGGCAAATGGTGGCCGGCGTATTCGGCCTTGCTGCGTTCCACGTGGCCTGCTTCGTAGACCAGCAGCCCGTCGGCCAGCAGGGCGGACGCGTCCTCAGTCTTGCCGGCTGCCAGCGCGGCATGGAAGGCATCTAGTGTTTCAGCCGGCGTGGACGGCGGCGCTGCGGCGGCCACACCCGGCCACGCAAGCGCGCCCGCCAGCGTCGCCGCCAGCACCGCGCCCGCAACCGCCCGGACGCGCATGGCCTAGAATCCTACCAGCGCGGTGCCCGAATGCTCAACGCGCGGCGGCTCCGCAAAGAAACCGCCCACCAGCCCGCGCCACGCCTGGAAATCATCGCTGCCGCGGAAGTCCACCGTGTGGTTCTCCAGCGTCTCCCAGCTGATCACCAGATGATAGACATCCGGACGCTCAACCAGCCGCTCCAGCTTCACCGCCTTGCACCCCTTCGCCCGCTTAAACAGCGGCACCGCCTCCTTGACGGCGGCGAGAAAGGCATCATGCGAGTCAGGTTTGATCGAGAGTTCAGCGATTTCGGTGATCATGTTCGGTCCAGTTTCGAAGTGTCAAAAACACCATTGTGCCTCAACCGCCGGCTTCCCGCACGACAGCCGCAGGCGGCGCACACACGGCGGATCAATGGTCCTCCCTACAGCCCTTCGGGCCTGATCCGAGATGCAGCGTAGGGCGGATCATTGATCTGCCGTCTCTCCGCAGCCCGCGGCATGCTTAGAACCGGTAGCGTGCGGTCAGCTGGATGGCGCGGGGGGCGCCGGGGAGGTTGAGGAACTTGCTGGACCCGTGTCCGGCAACGATGTAGTTACGGTCCGCCAGGTTGGTCAGATTGAGCTGCACATCGTAAGCGCCGGCGCGGTAGTAGGCCATCGCGTCAATCGTGGTATAGCCCGGCAGGGTAACAGTATTGCCCGGATTGGCGAAGCGCGAGCCGACTGCGTTCACGCCAGCGCCTACGCCGAAGCCGCCGCCCAGCGCCTTGCTCACCCACAGGCTCGCGCTGTTGCGCGGCGTGAGGGTAGGGCGCTTGCCTTGCACCGGCTGTCCATCGTCGCGCGCGATGGACTCGGTGAATTTCGCATCCAGCCACGCCTAGCCGGACACCACCTGCCAGCCGTCGCCCAAGTCTCCGCTGAAGGTCAGCTCTACGCCGTCGGTACGCTGCGTGCCGATCGGCAGCAATCGATTGGTCACGGGATCGGTAGACTTGATATTCGTGCGCTCCAGACGGAACAGCGAAGCGCCGAGCGACGCCATGCCGCCAAACAGATCCAGCTTGGCGCCCACCTCCTTGTTGGTGGTCTTTTCCGGCTCGATCGAAGCGTTGTTGGCCGCCAGCGGGAAGCTCTCGCCCGAAGGCTGGAACGATTTGCTGAACGACACGTAATACGATTGCGCTGCAGTCGGCTGATACACCACGCCCGCGCGCGGCGACCATTCGCGGTCCGTGCGGTTCAGGTTCGACTGGCCGGCGCGGCGTTCGCGCGTCTCCTGCTTGAAGTCGTCGAAGCGCACGCCCGCCAGCACTTTCCAGTGATCGGACAGGCTCGCCAGATCCTGCACATAGGTCGACGCCACTTTCAGAACGCCCAGGTTGTCCGTGGAAGGCGCTACGTTTACATTCAGCGGCACCACCGGCAGCACGGGATTGAACAAGTCCACCGTCGCGATATTGTTCTGCGTGCGGAACAGCTGGTCCTTATTCTGCTTGCCCACCTCGATACCGTATAGCAGCTGGTGCATGCCCGTTTTCTGCACCAGTTCCAGCTGGTTGAACCAGCCGTCTTCCGCCCGCCGCACATTGCTTCGGTTGAGGGACGCCTTCAGCGTGGCCTCATTGACCGAACCGACCAGCGTGTTGTTGCGGTCCAGCGTGTAATCGTAATAGCGGAAGTTGTCGCGCAAGGTGAACTCGTTATTGAAGCGGTGCTCCAGCTGGAAGCCGCCGGACTTCACCTTCGCCTCGCTCACATCCCTGTCACGCGCATCGGCCGCGCCGTAATAGGCCGACGGGTCCACGTCCACCGGACGGCCCTTGTAGGCGGGCACGCCAAAGTCGGTGAGGCGGCGGTCGTGCAGGTATTCGCCCTGCACCAGCACCGTGGTATCTGCACTAAGGCGGAAAGACACGGAAGGCGCGAACGCTTCGCGCTTCAGGAATTGCTGCGAGCGATAGCTGTCCGAATCCTCGGCCGCGCCGGTCACGCGGAAGGCCACGCCGCTGTCATCGAGCTTGCGTGCGAAATCGAACTCGCCGCGCTTCTGGCTCCAGCTGCCCAGCACCAGGCTGACTTCATTGCGGTCGATGCCCGGCTTCTTCGTGATGCGGTTGATCAGGCCGCCGGACGAGCCGCGTCCATACAGCACGGAAGCCGGACCC
>DASWYX010000726.1:0-27119 GCA_036404755.1 Pseudoduganella sp. | reverse complement strand
ACTCAGCAAACCAGCGGACAGCAACAGCAGCGAGAGTCGTTTCATAGGGATCAGTACTTGAGGGTCTTGACGCCGTCGGCCGTGCCCAGCAGGCACACGTTCGCGCCGCGGGCCGCGAACAGGCCCACAGCCACCACGCCAACGATCTGGTTGATTTCAGTTTCCAGCGCCACCGGATCGGTAATCGACAGGCCGGCCACGTCGATGATATTGCCGCCATTGTCGGTGACGAAGATCTCGTCCGAGCCGGCCTTGGTGCGCACCTTCGGCTGGCCGCCCAGGGCTGCCAGCTTGCGCATCACGGCGTTGCGCGCCATCGGCAGCACTTCCACCGGCAGCGGGAACTTGCCCAGGATTTCCACCAGCTTGGAACCGTCGGCGATGCAGACGAAAGAGCGGGACACGGACGCCACGATTTTCTCGCGGGTCAGGGCCGCGCCGCCGCCCTTGATCATATGGCCGGCCGCGTTGATTTCGTCGGCGCCGTCAATGTACACCGCAATTTCCGAAACTTCGTTAAGATCGAATACCGGAATGCCGTGGCCGGCGAGGCGGGCCGCGGTCGCTTCGGACGAGGCAACGGCGCCCTTGATGCGATGCTTGATCTTGCCCAGTTCATCAATGAAGAAATTCGCGGTGGAACCGGTGCCTACGCCGATGATTTCGCCGTCGATCACGTACTCGATAGCCGAAATAGCAACAGCCTGTTTCAATTTGTCTTGCGTCATAAGTAGAATGAATTGGAAGATGCGGATACAGAAATGGGCGTATTTTAGCTGATGTCACCACCCTCACCAGGAAATCAGCATGAAACCAAGCACCGTACTGATCGTCGATGACAGCCGTGTCTCGCGCATGCTCACACGGCAGCATATCCAGGTTCGCCATGCCGACTGGATCGTGGAAGAAGCCGCCAACGGCGAGGAAGCCATCGCCAAGGCGAGCACATTGCAACCCGATTTGGTGTTGTTGGATGTAAACATGCCCGGCATGGGCGGCGTGGAAGCGGCCGCCGCCTTGCGCACCATGCTGCCCGAATGCCACATCTCCCTGCTGACGGCCAATGTGCAGGCCGCGACCCGCCAGCGGGCGGAACAGATCGGTGTCGGTTTCATGGAGAAACCCATTACCGCCGAACGCATTGCGCAGCTGATCGCCCCGCTGGAAGCGTGAACATGATCCGCCTCTCCGAACTGGAGCTGGACGCCCTCGTCGAGCTATTCAATATCGGCGTGGGGCAGGCGGCAAGCGCCATGAGCGAGATTGTCAACGAAACGGTGACAATGTCGGTACCCTCGATCAGTTTCCTGACCCGCTCGGCAGCGGCCAAGCTGCTCGCCACCAAGAGCACGGGCAGCGGCCGCATCTGCGGCATCAGCCAGCGCTACACGGGCGCCTTCCAGACCGACGCCATCCTCATGTTCCCCGAGGAGAAAAGCCAGCAGATCGTGCGCCTGATGGTGGGCCAGGCGATGCCGCTGGAAGAGCTGTCGCAGATGGAGCAGGAAGCCATGAGCGAGATCGGCAACATCCTGCTGAACAGCTGCGTGGGCGCGCTGGCCAATATCTTCGAACGCGAGCTGAATGGCTCGCTGCCGGATTACCGCGTGGGCTACAGCGACGACCTGATGTCGTCCGCCGGCGCCCCGGAGGCGATGGTGCTGATGCTGCACATCGAATTCACCATCGAGCGCCAGCAGATTTCGGGCGACGTGGCCTTCATCATGGACATGACCGCGATGGAGGATCTGAAGGCGCATGTGAATTCCTACCTGGCGCGCGCCATGGGTGGGGCCTGAGCCATGCAGTGCCAGACCGAGTCCCTGCCCCTGTTGCAGAGCGTGCTCGATAATATCGACACGGGCACGGTCGTGCTGGACAGCGAACATGTGGTCGTGCTGTGGAACCGCTGGATGAGCCAGCACTCGGGCGTGATGAGCGCCGAGGCCCTAAGCCGCAACTTCTTCGACCTGTTTCCGGACCAGCGCGGCAAGCGCCTCGATGGCGCGGTCACGCAGGCGCTGCGCCACAATATGCCGTCGCTGCTGTCGCAAACGCTGAACCGCTGGCCCCTGCCCCTGTATTCCGACAAGGCGCTGGCCGAGCAGGGCGAGCGCATGCACCAGGCGCTTACCGTCACGCCGCTGAACATCGCAAACGAGGAGCGCCACTGCCTGATCCAGATTTCGGACGTGAGCGCGGCCGTGCTGCGCGAGAACCTGCTGCGCGAGCAGGCGATGGCGCTGCGCTCGCAAACCCTGCTCGACGACCTCACCGGCGTGGCCAACCGCCGCCATTTCGACATCGCCATCGACCGCGAAGCGCGCCGCGCGCGCCGCACCGGGTCACCGCTGTCGCTGATGATGCTCGATATCGATTACTTCAAGGCCTACAACGATCACTACGGCCACCAGCAGGGCGACGCCTGCCTGGAGGCCGTGTCGGCCGCGCTGGCAACGATGCAGCAGCGTCCCGCCGACCTGTTCGCGCGCTACGGCGGCGAGGAATTCGCCGTGATCCTGCCCGATACCCCGGGCGAAACGGCGATGCAGATGGCGCGGCTGATGTGCCGCAAGGTGCGCGACCTGCACATCCCGCACGAGGCTTCCCAGGCGTCGCACAAGCTGGTCACCATCAGCATTGGCGTGGCCGGCACCGAGAATGGCCATGCTGGCGAAGTCTATGAACTGATCAACGCCGCCGACCGCGCGCTGTACCACGCCAAGGCATGCGGCCGCGACCGCGTCGAAACGCTCTCCATATGAAAACTTCCATCTTCATCGCCGCCAGCCTGGATGGCTATATCGCCCGCAGCGACGGCCGCATCGACTGGCTGATCGCCGCCACCCCGCCGGGCGACGAGCATGGCTACAACGAATTCATCGCCGATATCGACACCATCGTGATGGGCCGCAAGACCTTCGAAACCGTGCTGGGGTTCGACGGCTGGCCATACGAAGGCAAGCGCGTGATCGTCCTGAGCCAAAGCCTCGCCGCGATTCCGGACCGCCTGGCCGGCAAGGCCGAACTGCACCGCGGCCCCGTGCTGCAACTGCATGCCGAGCTGATAACCGTCGGCTGCAAGGGCCTGTACGTCGACGGCGGCCAGACCGTGCAAAGCTTCCTGCGCGAAGGCCTGGTGGACGAGCTCACGCTGACCCACATCCCCATCCTGCTTGGCGCGGGCACGCCGCTGTTCGGCGCCCTGCCCCATGACCTGCCGCTGTGGCACCAGCGCACCCGCGTGATCGCGGACAGCCTGGTGCAGTCCACCTACTCCTGCAGGAAGCCGGCTACGTAATCGATGAAGGCGCGGCTTTTTGCCGGCAACTGGCGGCGCGATGGGTAATAGCAGTAGAGCGGAAAACGCTCGTCGGTCCAGTCAGGGAACAGGTTCACCAGCCGGCCGGACGCCAGCAGCGGCGCCGCCGTAAAGCTCATCACCTGTGCGATGCCGAAGCCCGACAGGCAAACGGAATACAAGGTGTCGGCGTCATTCAGCGTCAGCGCGCCACGCGCCTGCACCAGCTTGCGTTTGCGGCCGCTGTGAAACTCCCAGGCGTAGGGCCGCCCCGTTGACGGGTCGCGGAAATGGATGCACTGGTGATGCGCCAGGTCTTCCGGCGTAGCCGGTGCGCCGTGGCGCTTGATATAGGCCGGCGCGGCAACGGTAAGAATGCGCGTTTCCATCAGCTTGCGCGCCACCAGCGTGGATGGCTGGGGCTCGCCGAAGCGCAAGCCGAGGTCGAAGCCCTCGGCCACCAGGTCGCCCAGGTCGTCGCGGATGATCACTTCCACCTGCAGCTCGGGATGGGCCTGCAGGAAGGCGCCGAGGCGCGGCCCCAGCACATGCCTCGCGACGTAGGAATTGACGTTCACCCGCAAGCGCCCGCGCACGCGGGCGGCGCCTTGCGACGCATCGCTGATGCATTCCTCCAGCTCCGTCATCAGCGGCAGCACCTGGCTGTAGAAGCGGTGGCCCTCGTCGGTCAGCTTCAGCGCGCGGGTGGTGCGCTCGAACAGGCGTATGCCCAGCCGCGCCTCGAAGCGCGATACGGCCCGGCTGACGCCGGATGGCGACATGTCCAGCACTTCGCTGGCAGCGGCAAAGCTGCCCGTGTCCACGATGGCGGCCAGTACCTCGATCCCCCTGAGCATTCCCTCTTCCATCGGCTCATTTTAATTCATGCGCGCGAGTCACGAAAGATATGCCATCCATGCCATGGCCAGGCGGCAGCGCGGGCGCCAGAATGGCGGCACTTAATGGCTGAACTTAATGGCTGAACTTACCAACGCATAGGAGCACATCATGTACGTCATCACTGGAATCACCGGACAAGTGGGCGGCGCTGTCGGCCGCGCCCTGCTGGCCGCCGGCCTGCCTGTCCGCGCCGTCGTTCGCGACGATGCCAAGGCCGCCGCCTGGGCGGCTCAAGGCTGCGACATCGCTTACGCTGAAATGAACGATGCCGCCGCGCTGACCGCCGCTTTCAGGGGCGCGGAAGCCGTCTTCGTGCTGCTGCCGCCGAACTTCGATCCGGCGCCGGGCTTCCCCGATACCGAGGAACGCGTGGCCGCTCTGCATACTGCGCTGCTGGCGGCGCAGCCACGGCGCGTGGTTTGCCTGTCCACCATCGGCGCCCAGGCGCAGCAGCCTAACCTGCTCAATGCCCTGCGCATCATGGAACGCACGCTCGGCACCTTGCCGATGCCGGTCGCCTTCCTGCGCGCCGGCTGGTTCATGGAAAACCTGATTTGGGATATCGCACTGGCCAGGGCCACCGGCGTCGTGCCCAGCTTCCTGCAGCCGCTGGACAAGCCCGTGCCCATGGTCGCCACCGCCGATGTCGGCCGCATGGCTGCCGAGCTTCTGCAGCAGGACTGGAGCGGCGTGCGGGTAGTGGAACTGGAGGGCCCGGTGCGCATCACGCCGAACGAGATTGCCGCCGTCATGTCCGCCGTATTCAACCGGCCGGTGGCGATGGAAGCGGTGCCGCGCCACACCTGGGAAAGCCTGTTTCGCAGCCAGGGCATGAAGCACCCGGAGCCGCGCATGCGCATGCTGGACGGCTTCAACCAGGGCTGGATAGAGTTCGAAGGCCCCTCAGTCTGCAAGGGCCAGGTGCCCGTAAGCGCCGTGGTGCAGGCGCTTGCGGACAAGGCGGTCAGCTGATCGTCAGCGCCAGTATGGCCAGCGAGTAGACGGTCAGCGCGATGAAGGACATCAGCATCAGCGCGCAGGTGCGCCACAGCGCTTCACCGCGGCTCAGGCCATACGCGCCGCGCAGCTGCAGGAACATGTGGATCGGCGGCACGAAAGCGAACAGGCTGGCCGCCGTGCCGCTGAAGTCGAAGTAGCCGGCAATCGCGATCAGCACGAACAGCAGCGACATGAAGGACAGCGAATACAACGAGAACACGGCGTGGTGGAACATCGTCACGCCGCGCTTCCAGAAGAACATCAGCCACAGGAAGGGCATGGAGATCGGGATCAGCAGGAAGGCGTACTTGTAGGCCGCGTTCTTCAGCTTGTACAGCGCCAGCTCGGGATTCTCGACGGCGTGGCGGATGGCTTCATTGATCCAGGGGATGTCGCTATAGGCATTGATGTTGGTACCGGCACTGGATTGGGCGCCTTTCAGCTCCTTCTTCCAATCCCACTTGCTGTCCGAATCGATGGCGCCGCCGGCGGCAAGTGCCTTCATCGACATCTCGGTCGCCTCCAGCTTCTTTTTCGCCTTGTCCACCGCCGCCTGGGCGGCAATGGCGTCCTTCGATCCCGGTTCCAGGACCTTCAGCGCCATTTCCGCCTCTTCGAAAGCTTCCTTGCGCTCCGCGATCTTCTTTTCCAGCCTGGCGCGCGCCTGGTCGTTGCTCTCGGGCGCGGCAGAGGACCCGTGATTCAGCTTGCCCATCGTGAGCGAGAACACGAAGAACATCAGGAACATCATGAACAGGAACAGCGCCAGCGGCGACACGAAGCGCGTGCGCTGGCCGTCGATATAGCGCTTCGTCAATTCGCCGGGACGGAACACCAGCAGGGGCAGCGTGCGCCAGCCCTTGGTCTCGAAGTGGAACAGGCCGTGGATCAATTCCTCGACCAGGTGCAGCACGGAGCTGTGCAAGTGGCCCTTCTGCCCGCAGTTGCCGCAGTAGTTGGCCGCGACGTGTGCGCCGCAGTTGGCGCAATTGGCGCTGTGCGCGCCATGCGCATGCGCCGCGCCGCCGGCCGCCTTGCCGTCGATCTCGTGCGCTATCAGGCCGGCCGTTACCAGGTCGCCCGCTGCCTCCAGTTCTCCGCCCATATCCACCCCGCTGGTGATTGCAAAATCGCCATCATAGCTGAATTGTCATGGCAGCAACAAAGAATGCTGGGTCGCAGTGTGGAAGTCGCGCCACACGCGGTTGATCGTGCTGTGGACGTTGGCGGCGTACAGGCCGCAGTAGGGATAGAGGCCATCGACCGCATGCCGCGCGGCGGCAACCATGGCCAGCGATGCGTCCTGCAGCGCCGTGATCTCGCCGGCCGGCGCCTCACGGCCGGCGGCGACGTGCGCCCAGACGGCGTCCAGCCGCGCATACGCCTCGGCGCGCGCCGCCACCAGGCCCTCGTCCGCCTCGCGCAGCAGACGCTCGACTTCCGGACGCTCGACCAGCGGCAGTCCGCTCATCGCATGCTTGCGGCGCGAAATCGCATCCTGCGCGAGCGCGATGAAGTGGCGCGCCATGCCCGCCAGGTTGGCCGCCAGCGTGATGTAAGCCAGCGGATAAAAGGGGAAACGGTACAGCGGGCCGGGCGCCGTGGCGTGGGACGCATCGATCGTGAAGGCATGGGTGGCAGCCACCCGCTGTCCCTGGATGCTGTAGCTGTGCGAAGCCGAGGCGCGCATGCCGATGCTGTGCCAGGTCGGAATGACCGACACCTGGGCGGCCGGCACCACGAAGGCGCGGATACGCGGCGCGCCCTGTTCGTCGCGCAGCGGCTTGCCGTTTTCGCGCAGCACGGCGTTCAGGGTGAAATGCGTCGCCATCGGCGCGCCGGACGCATAATCCCAGCGCCCCGTGATGCGATAGCCGTCGCCTTCCCGCTCCGCATGGCCGGTCGGCGCTCCGCTCCCCGCCAGGCAAACGCGCCGCGTGCCGATCACCTCGCGCGCCAGTTCCGGCGGCAGGAAGCCCGCGAACCAGCCCGCGCCCGCGCACAGCGTAACCACCCAGCCCATGCTGCCGTCGGACGCCGCCACTTCCTCCTCCAACCGCACCACCTCCGGCAGCGGCAGCTCCATCCCGCCCGCCGCCCGCGGCGCCAGCATGCGCAGCCAGCCGCGCCGATGAATCAGCGCCTGCTGCACAGGCTCCAAAAAACCCGCCGCGTCGGCGGCAGCGGCGTGCTGGCGAATGCGCTCGGCATCCAGTTTCGATATCAGATTTGTCAACATACTTCCTTATGCGAAGACGGAAGTATAGTCAAACCAGGGCAAGCTGATAATTCAGCTCGCGCAGCGCGACATCATCCGCATCGAGCAAGTGCGATAGCTGTGAGATAGCCGCCCCGCTTCGCACCCACTGCGTCTGCTCAGACGTTGGCCTGTCATGCATGTTCCCGGCATCGCTAATCCAGGTCCGCAAGGCGGCAACCAGAGTCTCGCGCAGAGTGGGATCTCCGCTATAGATGCCGGAAAACCTTGCAATCTCCTCAAGACTCGGCCATTTCAGGTTACTCACGCAAGTGAGCATTACGTGCATATCGCTTTGGTCACCCAGAATCCTGCGGATAAGATCAAGGGGCACGTAAGCTCCCTCTTTGGCGATAAGGCGCGCACCGAAGCGTTGCACCGGAAGCGACGGGTCTTCCAGTGCCAGGCGCGCAATATCGTCCCTGGCCTGCCGGTCCAGACGGAGCCAGGCAAGAAACGCGACGCGGCGAACCGATGGCGACGCGTCTTTAGAAAACGACCGCATCAGGGCAATGTCATCCGGATCGCGGATCGCAGCGAGGGATTGCAGGGCAATGCGTTTGGCGGCATCGGACGCGTGCGCACTCGCCAGGATGCCACGGTAGGTCTCGCTCGCGCAGGCGCCGAGATTGGCAATTGCGACCGCGCGAACCGGGGCACTGGAATCCATGAGAGCCCGTTCCGCGTGCGCGCTCTCCGCGCCGTCTTGCAGCAAGGTCCGGAGCGCCAGCGAACGCACGGCACCGAAGGGCGACTGCATCGCAATCGGCAGCAGAACGGCGCGCGTTACCGGCTCCAGGCTCTGGCATCTTCTCGCGGCCTGCAACGCAAGGGACAGATTCGTTCTGCACCCCAGCGCCTCGCGCAAGACTTTCGGCAAATCAGCGTCCGGTCGCCTGATCAGGAGTTCAAAGGCGGAACGCGCCAGCGCTGGAACGCCGTCACGCACTACCTTCTCCAGGCTTGCCAGGTCGAACTGCGCCGACAATTCATTTTCAAATAGCCGGATCCACTCCGAATGATCCACACGGCCGGCGTGGCGAAGCTTCTGAACGTAGTGCAGCGTTGTCAGCGCCTGCTCCTGGGAGGCAAACGGCAGCAGGAACATCACGGCGCGCCGCGCGGCGGATCGCACCTCCGGCACCCAGTCATTGAGGCGCATGGCAATCGGGATCAGACAGCTGGCCGCGCGCAAGACCACGCATCGTGTGATGGCTGCTTCGCGTACATAGCCGGAGTAGCCATGCATGAAAATCTCGAGCTCAGCCAGAGAGTCCGTAGTGCGCACGTAGTTGATAATTGGCGGGATCGTCATCCCTGCATTGTAGCTAGGGCAGTAATTCAACGCCGAACCAGCGCGCGACGATCGCGAACAGGGCGAAGCAGGCGACGGTCAGCAGCAGGCAGAGGCCGAGCGTGGGCCAGAAGCCCAGGCGCGGCAGGAGATAGGGGAAAGCCAGGAACATGGGCAACGTGGGGATCACGTACCAAAAGGTGTACCAGGCGTGGTTGGCGATCTTTTCCTGCGGCTGCTTTTCGACGTAGAGCCAGATCAGTGCCAGCACCGTCACCATCGGCAGTGCGGCAATCAGGCCGCCGAGACGGTCGCTTCGCTTTGCGAACTCGGAGACCGCGACCACAACGGCGGCAGTGAGCAGGTATTTGATGATCAACCAGCCCACGGCAGCCGCTCCACTCAACTCGGATAATAGACCAGTGAGCTGCCCAAGGCGCAGGCTTCGTCGTAGTTGACGCGGTAGCTCTGGAAGGATTCTTCCTCCAGCACGGCCGGGTTCATGATGCCGAAGTCCAGGCGCTGGATGTCGGCAAAGCCGTAGCGCGCCGCTTCGGCGATGGCGGCGTCCCAGGACTCCGCTTCCGCATCCTGCACCAGCATCAGCATGCAGTTGTGGACGGCGTCCGGCTCCGGCAGATTGAACTCGTATTCAGCCTGGCCGGTGAAGCGGCCCTGGAAGCTGTAGATTGCGACAGTGCTCATCGATCAGTGATCTCATTATTGTGTCCTGGCTGAGATACTACCACCTGCCGCTGCCCGCCCATCCATCAAGGAGAGCCGGAATCAGGCGCCGGCCAGTCCTTTTGACCGCGCGCCGGGCAAGTGGCAGCGGTCGGACGGGTCGGCCAGGAAGCCGCCCAGGGCGGCCTGATAGGCGCCGATCTCGCCGCCGAGGCGGAAGCGCAGCAGGAAGTAATCGGCCAGCAGCTCGGCCTGCGCTTCCATATTGTAGTCACACAGCGACAGTTCGGCGGACAGTGCATAGTCATACGAAAGCCCGAGCCGGATGGCGCCGCGCAGGCGCACCGGATAGCCCAGCTGGTGCTGCCACACATGCGCCATCTCGTGCATGAACCAGTGCTGCTCCTCATCGGAAGCAAGGGAAAAGTCTTCCCGGTAGCGCGAAGCGTGGAAATACAGGGAGCCGTTGGGCGTGATGCAGACGTTCTTCGGCTGCACCAGGGGAAGATAGCGGGTGTTGTGGACGCGCACCCGCGTATAGTCGATGGCTTCGCCAAAGACCAGGCGGGCCATCGAAATCTCGCCCGCCGTCAGCGGGCGGGCGATGCGGGACATATCAGGGGCGCAGGCCCGATGCCGCGCGGGCCAGTTGGGTGATGCGGTCCCAGTCGCCGGCGACCATGGCATCCTTCGGCGTCAGCCAGGAGCCGCCCACGCAGGCCACATTCTTCAGCGCCAGGAAGGCCGGCGCGGTATCCTGCGAAATGCCGCCGGTCGGGCAGAACGTTACGTCGGACAGCGGACCGGCAATCGCATTCAGCATGCCCACGCCGCCCGCCGGAACGGCCGGGAACAGCTTGAGCTGACGGAAGCCCTGCTCGCGCGCCTTCATCACTTCGGACGGCGTCATCACGCCCGGCAGCAGCGGCAGGCCGCTGGACCTGGCCGCGCCGATCAGTGCATCGGTCAGGCCTGGCGACACGCCGAACACCGCACCCGCATCGCGCGCCGCGGCAAATTCTTCCGGCTGCGTCAGCGTGCCCACGCCGACGATGGCGCCTTCCACCTCGCTCATGGCGCGGATCGCGCCCAGGCCATGCTCGGTGCGCAGCGTCACTTCCAGCACGCGGATGCCGCCCGCCACCAGCGCTTTCGCCAGCGGCACGGCGTGGTCGGGATTGTCGATCGCGATCACGGGGATCACGGCCGAAGTACGCATAATTTCAAGTAAGGTCATCTTAAGCTTTCTTGATCAGGAAATCTTCATCGGAGCCGGGCACGGTATTGCCAACGTTAATGCCGCCATGCAGTTCGACCGTGGTCGGGATGGGCGAAGGCAGCGGGAAGGTGGTTGCGCCCTTCTCCGCCTCGCAGACGGTGTTGCGGAACATGGTGAACAGTTCGCGGCCCATGCCGATCTGGTTCGGCGACAGGTCGGCCTGCGCCAGCGAGCGCGCATGCCATACTTCCGAAGACACCAGCGCTTCCAGCGTGCCGGAAGCCGCATCCACGCGAATGATGTCGCCATCGCGCACCAGCCCCAGTGGGCCGCCGGCCAGGATCTCGGGCGATACGTGGATCGCCGCCGGCACCTTGCCCGATGCGCCGGACATGCGGCCATCGGTCACCAGCGCCACCTTGCGGCCGGCATCCTGCAGGTTGGCCAGCGCCGGCGTCAGCGCATGCAGTTCCGGCATGCCGTTGGCGCGCGGACCCTGGAAGCGGATCACGGCCACGAAGTCGCGATCGAGCTTGCCGGCCTTGTAGGCGGCCATGAAATCCTCCTGCGAATCGAAGGTCAGCGCCGGCGCCTCCACCGACTGGTGCTCCGGCTTCACGGCGGACACCTTCATCACCGCGCGGCCCAGGTTACCCTGCACCAGCACCATGCCGCCATCCTTCGAGAACGGTTCGGCCGCACCGCGCAGCACTTTCTCGTCCGCGCTCTTGGCCGGCGCATCCTTGAAGACCACGCCTTCGCCGTCTTCGGACAGGAAAGGCTCGGCGCAGTGGCGGCGCAGGCCCTTGCCGAGGATGGTGGTCACGTCGTCGTGCAGCAGGCCGGCGTCCAGCAGCTCGCGGATCACGAAGCCGGTGCCGCCGGCGGCGTGGAAGTGGTTCACGTCAGCATCGCCGTTCGGGTAGATGCGGCACAGCAGCGGCACCACGGACGACAGTTCGTTGAAATCATCCCAGTCGATCACGATGCCGGCCGCCTTGGCAATGGCAACCAGGTGCAGCGTGTGATTGGTGGAGCCGCCGGTGGCCAGCAGGCCCACCACGGCATTGATGATGGCTTTCTCGTCGACGATATGGCCGACCGGCGTGTACTCGGCGCCCATTTCGGTCAGCTGGGCGGCGCGCACGGCGGCGGCGGCGGTCAGCTTGTCGCGCAGCGGCGTGTAGGGGTTGATGAAGGCGGCGCCCGGCAGGTGCAGGCCCATGATTTCCATCAGCAGCTGGTTGCTGTTGGCGGTGCCGTAGAAAGTACAGGTACCCGGGCCGTGATAGGACTGGGACTCGCCTTCCAGCAGCTCTTCACGCGTGGCCTTGCCCTGCGCATAGCGCTGGCGGATCGCTGCCTTGTCCTTGTTGGACAGGCCGGACGTCATCGGGCCGGCCGGCACGAACACGGCCGGCAGGTGGCCAAAGTGCAGCGCGCCGATCAGCAGGCCCGGAACGATCTTGTCGCACACGCCCAGGTAGAGCACCGAGTCGAACATATTGTGCGACAGCGCCACGCCGACCGACATCGCAATCGTGTCGCGCGAGAACAGCGACAGTTCCATGCCCGGCTGGCCCTGGGTCACGCCGTCGCACATGGCCGGCGTGGCGCCCGCGAACTGGGCCACGGCGCCGGTCTTGCGCACGGCATCCTTGATGATGGCCGGGAAGTGCTCGAAAGGCTGGTGGGCCGACAGCATGTCGTTGTAGGCGGAAACGATGGCCACGGATGGCTTCTTCACTTCCTTCAGCACCAGCTTGTCGTTCGGCGGGAAGGCGGCGAAGCCGTGGGCGAGGTTGGTGCAGGCCAGGGTGCCGCGCTGCGGACGCCCCTTGACGCGGGCGGCCTCGAGATGGGCCAGGTAGGCGCCGCGCGACACGCGGCTGCGCTGGATAATGCGCGCGGTAACTTTTTCCAGGACTGGATGCAACGGCATGATCGTTCCTCATCAATGAATTGTCAGAAATTTTACTACAAAATTCCCCAGCGCCTGCATTTTTCGCACGCAAGAGGGAATCTGCATTATCAAACTGACAGGCAATCTTTCCCTGCGGCTGCCTGGGGCAGGACCTGGCTAAAACTTTTTGTAGTGAATTTACCTGTTTTTCCTGTATAGTTGAATAATATTCCGAAACCAACCGACTAGCGACCCCAACATGCGCCAGCCCGCCCTGACCTCCACGCCCGCTTACCAGGCACTCGAAATCCACGCGCACGACGCCCGCGACTGGGAAATGCGCCAGCTGTTCGCCAAGGATCCGCAGCGCTTCCCGCGCATGACGGTGGATGCCGCCGGCCTGTTCCTCGACTATTCCAAAAACCGCGCCAACGCTGAAACCATCGAACTGCTGATCCACCTGGCCCGCACCCGCGGCGTTGCTGAGCAGCGCGATGCGATGTTCGCTGGTGAAAAGATCAATATTACCGAACGACGCGCCGTACTGCATACGGCGCTGCGTATGCCGCGCGGCAAACAGCTGATCGTCGATAACCAGAACGTGGGCGCCGACGTGCACGCTGTGCTGGACCGCATGAAGACGTTCACCGACCGGGTCCGCAACGGCAACTGGCTGGGCCATACCGGCAAGCCGATCACGGACGTTATCAATATCGGCATCGGCGGCTCCGACCTGGGCCCGAAAATGGCCGTGCTGGCCCTGCGCTCCTACTGCCACCCGCGCATGAAGATGCATTTCGTCTCGAACGTGGACGGCCACGACATGGATGCGGCCCTGGCCCAGGTGAATCCCGAGACCACGCTGTTCATCGTCGCCTCCAAGACTTTCACCACGGCCGAGACCATGCTGAACGCGCAAACCGCGCGCAACTGGTTCCTGCAGTCGGCCAAGGAAGCGGACCTGCCGCGCCACTTCGTCGCCGTGTCCACCAATACCGACGCAGTGCGCGCCTTCGGCATCGATCCCGAGAACATGTTCCCCTTCTGGGACTGGGTCGGCGGCCGCTATTCCGTGTGGTCGGCGATCGGCCTGTCCGTGGCGCTGGCCGTGGGCTTCGGCTACTTCCAGACCTTCCTGCAGGGCGCGCACGACATGGACGAGCACTTCCGCACCGCGCCGCTGGAGCAGAACATGCCGGTGCTGCTGGCCATGATCGGCTTCTGGAACCGCCAGTTCCTCGGCGCGTCTTCGCTGTCCATCGCGCCTTACCACCAGGACCTGAACCGCTTCCCGGCCTACCTGCAGCAGCTGGACATGGAAAGCAACGGCAAGCGCGTCACGAAGAATGGCCAGCCGGTCGATACGCCGACCTGCCCCATCGTGTGGGGCGAGTGCGGCACCAACGCGCAGCACGCCTACTTCCAGCTGCTGCACCAGGGCACCGACCCGACGCCGATCGACTTCATCGCCGCCCTGCGCGCAACCCATGACCTGGCAGGCCACCACGATGCGCTGCTGGCGAACTGCTTCGCCCAGTCCGAAGCCTTCATGAAGGGCAAGACGGACGCGGAAGTGCGCGCCGAGCTGAAAGGCGCCGGCTACTCCGCCGCCGACATCGAGGAAATGGCGCCGCACAAGACCTTCCCCGGCAACCGCCCGTCCAACACCATCCTGATGGACCAGCTGACCCCGGCCACGCTGGGCGCCCTGATTGCGCTGTACGAACACAAGACCTTCGTGCAGGGCGTGGTCTGGAATATCGCCAGCTTCGACCAGTGGGGCGTTGAGCTGGGCAAGGTGCTGGCCAGGAAGATCCAGTCCGAGCTGACCGGCAATGTCGATCCGGAAGCGCACGACAGTTCCACCAATGGCCTGATCGTGATGGCCAAGGCAGCGAAAATCCAATGAGCACCCAGGACATCCAGATCGCCTGCGACGCCGTGATGACCGTCGGCGAAGGCCCCCTGTGGGCGCCGGAAGAAAAAGCCCTGTACTGGGTCGATATCGAAGGCAAGGCGGTGCACCGCCTGTGCGCCACCAGCGGCAAGCATGAACAGTGGGCGATGCCGGCCGAACCATCGGCACTGGCGCGCGACGCCCAGGGCGGGCTGGTGGTCGCCATGCGCAGCGGCTTTGCCCACCTGAACACGGATAACGGCGAGCTGACGCACATCGCCGGCGCACCCTACGACCAGGCGATCACGCGCTTCAACGACGGCAAGGTGGATGCGGCCGGCCGCTTCTGGGTCGGCACCATCTACGAACCGCGCGACAAGCCGGCGGCCGAGATGTATGTGCTGGAGCGCGGCAAGCTGCGCAAGGCCTGGGCGGGCGGCATGACCAACTCCAACGGCCTGGGTTTCAGCCCGGACGGCAAGACCATGTACCACGCCGATACGGCCACGCACCGCGTGCGCTGCTTCGATTTCGATGTGAAGACCGGCGCCGTGTCGAACGAGCGCGAAGTGCGCCGCTTCGACGATAACAAGTCCTCGCCCTCCTACGGCGGCCGCCCTGACGGCGCTGCGGTGGACAGCGAAGGCAATTACTGGGTCGCCATGTTCGAAGGCGGCCGCATTGTGAAACTGTCCCCGTCCGGTGAACAGCTGGATGAGATCAGGCTGCCCGTGCGCTGCCCCACCATGGTGGCCTTCGGCGGCGCCGACCTGCGCACGCTGTATATCACCAGCGCCAGCAAGCGTCCGGTGGAAGAATTGGCAGCGATGCCGTTAAGCGGCAAATTGTTGTCGGTGCGCGTGCCCGTGGCCGGGCGCGTCGAGCCGGCATACGTCGCATAAGGCGGGCATCGATCCGCCGTAGTTGATGTATTCTCATAAACTGAACTCACCACGAAAACATTATGGCCCTTACCGATTTTGACCTGGTTCTGTTTGGCGGCAGCGGCGACCTGGCGATGCGCAAATTGCTCCCTGCGATGTTCAGCCGCGACGTATGCGGCGACCTGCCGCCGACCGCGCGCATCATTTGCGTTGGCCGCGCCGACAGCACCCAGGAAGAGTTCATCAATGTTGTGAACACCACCAGCCGTCCGCATGTGAAGTCTTCCAAGGCGACGGATGAGAACTGGGCACGCTTTACCAGCCGTATCACCTATGTGTCGCTGAACGCGACCGACCCGGATACCTACAAGCCCCTGGCCGACGCACTGCGCAACGACTTCGCGCTGACCCGCGTCTACTACCTGGCCACGCCGCCCGCCCTGTTCTCGAAGATCTGCGACAACCTGAAAATCAACAAGCTGGTGGCGCCGAATTCGCGCGTGGTGCTGGAAAAGCCGCTGGGCCGCGACCTGGCCTCGGCCAAGCAGATCAACGCCGAAGTGGGCAAGGTCTTCGACGAGCAGCAGATCTACCGTATCGACCACTACCTGGGCAAGGAAACGGTGCAGAACCTGCTGGCCCTGCGCTTCGGTAACATCCTGTTCGAGCCGCTGTGGCGCCGCGAATGGATTTCGGACGTGCAGATCACCATCGCCGAGAAGCTCGGCGTGGGCAACCGCATCGGCTACTACGACACTTCGGGCGCGCTGCGCGACATGCTGCAGAACCACCTGCTGCAGCTGCTTTGTATCGTCGCCATGGAACCGCCAACCTCGATCGCGCCGGACGCCGTGCGCGACGCCAAGCTGCAGGTGCTGCGCTCCCTGAAGCGCTTCACGCCGACCACGCTGGCGCAGAACATCGTGCGCGGCCAGTACCGCGCCGGCCATGTGGACGGCCAGCCGGTGCCCAGCTACCGCGATGAGCCGGAAGCGCCGCAGAACTCGCGCACCGAAACCTTCGTCGCCATGAAAGCCGAAATCGATACCTGGCGCTGGGCGGGTGTGCCCTTCTACCTGCGCACCGGCAAGCGCATGGCCGACTCGCTGGCCGAAATCGTGGTGCGCTTCAAGCAGATTCCGCACTCGATCTTCAACCAGCCGACGTCGAGCTTCCAGCCGAATTCGCTGGTGATCCGCTTGCAGCCGGACGAAGGCCTGCGCATGAACCTGATGGCCAAGACGCCGGGCGAGGGCATGCGCCTGAAGCCGGCGGAGCTGGAACTGGACTTCCGCGAAACCTTCAAGATGCCGCGCATGGATGCTTACGAGCGCCTGCTGCTCGACGTGCTGCGCGGCCAGCTGACCCTGTTCATGCGCGGCGACGAGCTGGAAGCCGCCTGGGAATGGGTCGAACCGATCCTGAACAACTGGGAGCAGGACGACAGCGCTCCGCTGCCTTACGCCTCCGGCACCTGGGGCCCCGCCGCCGCCAGCGCCCTGATCGGCCGCGACGGACTGCAGTGGCGCGAAGAAGCTCTGCCGGAAGATTAAATGCTCCTGGACTCCATCCGCACCCAGCTCGACTCGCTCTCGAAGTCCGAGCGCAAAGTCGCGCTGGCGGTGCTCGACAATCCCTCGCGCACCGTGGGCGCGAACATCACGTCGCTGGCGAAGACGGCGCAGGTGTCCGAACCCACGGTGGTCCGTTTTTGCCGCACGCTGGGCTACGACGGCTGGCACGAGTTCAAGCTGAAGCTGGCGCAGGGCCTGGCCCTCGCCCTGCCTGGCCTGAACGAGCAGCCGGCGCAGGACGACCTGGCCGCGGACCTGATCTCCAAGATCTGCAGCCGCTCCATCAACACCCTGCTGGACCTGCGCAACAACCTGCACGCGGAACCGGTGCAGAAGGCGCTGGACATCCTGTCGCGCGCCAAGAAGATCGAGTTCTACGGCCAGGGCACTTCCGGCATCGTGGCGGCGGACGCGCAGCACAAGTTCTTCCGCTCCGGCGTGCCGACCGTGGCCTATTCCGATCCGGCCATCCACAGCATCTCGGCGGCCTTGCTGCGCGAAGGCGATGCGGTGGTGGCGATTTCCCAGCGCGGCAATAACCCCGCCCTGGTGCGCTCGGCCAAGCTGGCGCGCGAAGGCGGCGCGGAAGTGATCGTGCTGGCGCCGTCCGGCACCCAGCTGGCGGAGGCGGCTTCGGTGCTGATTCCGATCGACCTGATTTTCGCCACCGACCCATACACGCCGATCTCGGCCCGCCTGGCGTACCTGGTGGTGATCGACGTGCTGGCCGTCGGCCTGGCGCTGAAGCGCGGCCCCGAGTTCCGCAAGAAGATGCTGAACGCGCAGAAGGCGCTGCAGGAGTTCGACATGCAGTTCGACTCGTTTATCGGCTGACTTTTATAGGCTGATGCCGTCGCAGGCTGGGTATAATCCCAGCCATGATCGAATCTACCCTGTTCGGCCGCATCCTCGGCCTCGCCAATCTCGGCATGATGGTGCTGGACGCCGGCCAGCGTGTGATCTACTGGAACCAGTGGCTGTCCAGCCGCTCGGGCATGTCCGCCAGCCGCGTGCAGGGCGCACAGCTGCTGGAACTCTTCCCCGAACTCTCCGGCGGACGCGTCGAGCAGGCCGTGCTCACGGCCCTGTCCAGCAACCTGCCCTCCATCCTGCCGCCCGCGCAAAACGCCGCGCCCTTCCCGCTGTACGCCGCCGGCACCTGGGGCGGCGACCGCATCGACCAGGCAGTGACGGTCACACCCTTCAGCGAAGGCAAGGAGCGCTACTGCCTGGTCGAAGTGGCCGACATCACCGGCACCCTGGGCCGCGAACGCCAGTTGCGCGGCCAGGCCGAAGCCTTGCGCCAGCAATCCTATGTGGATGGCCTGACCGGCATCGCCAACCGCCGCCACTTCGATGTGGCGCTGGACCGTGAACTGCGCCGCGCCCACCGCAACGGCGGCCAACTGTCGCTGCTGCTGATGGACATCGATTCCTTCAAGGCCTACAACGACCACTTCGGCCACCAGCAGGGCGACGCCTGCCTGACCATGGTGGCGGAAGCCTTTGCGTCACGCCTGCAGCGCCCCGCCGACCTGGCCGCGCGCTACGGCGGCGAGGAATTCGCGGCCGTGCTGCCCGATACCAGCGCCGAACAGGCTGCCCAGCACGCGGAAGTGATCCGCGCCCATGTCGAATCGCTAAAACTGGCGCACGCGCCCAAGGCCGTGCACCCGCACGTCACCCTCAGCATCGGCGTCGCCAGCTTTGACAAGGCAAGGCTGGCCGATGCCAAATCCCTGCTCGAAGCGGCCGACCGCGCTCTGTATGCGGCCAAGCACGGCGGGCGAAACCAGGTGGTCGTGGAAACGGGCGAACAGCAGGCCGCGTCCTAGCCTTTGTAGAAATAGGGATCGAGCACGTTCACTTGCGTGATCTTGTCCACCGGGAGATTGTTGGCTGCCGCCGTCTCGCGGATCGCTTCCGGTGACGGTGCTTCATACAGGCAATAAGTCTTTTTCAAGTCATCGCTGACGTAGGAGTGGATCCAGGTCACGCCGCTGCGCGCGTTGGCGCCGACGACGGCATTGCAGGCTTGCGCGCCCTCCGCATTCACGGGGATGTGCAGGCCCTCGGGGAAAGTGCGTTCGACGATATAGCGTGGCATGGCAGTCTCCTTTCAGGCGGCGCGGCCCGGTGGCCGCATCCTTTCACCATAGCCCATGCCGGCCGATTGCGCGACCAGATCCGCGACGATTTCCGCCGTTGCGGCGGACAAGGTCCAGCCCAGGTGCCCGTGGCCGGTGTTGTAGAACACGCCCGGCCGGCGGCCCGGCCCCACGCGCGGCAGCATGTCGGGCATCATGGGCCTCAGTCCGGCCCAGGGGATGACTTCTTTCGTGCTGACGCTGGGGAAAGTGTCCTGCACCCATTCGGTCAGCGGGCGCACGCGGTCGGCGCGGATGTCGCGGTCGATTCCCGCAAATTCCGCCGTGCCGGCGACGCGGTAGCGGTCTTCGCCGAAGCGGCTGGCGACCAGCTTGTGCGCGTCGTCGACCAGGCTGACGGTCGGCGCTGCGGTGCGGCTGGCCGCATCGTTCAGCTTGACGGTGATCGAGTAGCCTTTCACCGGATAGACATTGACCCGGTCGCCCAGCATTGCCGCCAGCGCGCGGCTGGCGGTGCCGGCGCAGATCACGACCGCGTCGAACCCGTGCGCCTCCACCACATCGCCATGCCGCGCCGTCACCACTACGCCGCCGCTCCCGCTGCGCCGCCCTGCCCCCTCAGCCGCGGCTTGCACAGCACCGGGGCCGGCCGCAGCGGCACTTTGCATGCCAGTGGCGGCGGCCGGGCCGTGCGGGGCGGTGTCGGCGGCGCCGGACGCGCCGGCAGCGAGCGCGATGACTACGCGTTCGCAGAGGATGCGCACGCCGCGGCGCTCGCAGGCCACCGAGAGGCCGGAGGTGAACTTGTGGATATCGCCCGAGCTGTCACTCTCGGTAAAGAATCCGCCGTAATAGGCGCCGTGCAATGCCGGCTCGATCGCCCGCATCTCCAGCGGGGTGACTGCGCGGCGTTGCAGCCCTCCCTGCGCCAGCAGCGCAGAAACGCCGGCGGCATGCTCGAAGCCCGCCTTGTCGCGGCAGACATGCAGGATGCCCTCGCGGCGCAAGTCGAAGTCGATCCCCTCCACGTGGGCCCAGTCGAACAGGTAGGCGCGGGCATCCACCGCCAGCCGGGCGATGGCGACGGTAGTGTCGCGGTAGCGTGGAATCGCGCGCAGGAATTCGCCAAACCAGGACAGCTTGTGCCAGCTGGGCGCTGGACGAATCAGCAGGGGCGCGTCCGCACGCAGCATCCAGCCCAGCCCCTTGCGCACATTGGACCAGCTGTTCCACGCTTCGGCATGCGAGGCCGAGAGCTGTCCGCCGTTGGCGAAGGATGTTTCCATCGCCGGATAACGGTGACGCTCGAACAAGGCGACGTCGAATCCGCGCTGCGACAGCGCATATGCGGTGGTAACGCCGGTGATGCCACCGCCAATCACTGCAATCTTCACTACTGCACCCGCCTCACCTTCGGCGCGCGGTAGGCGCCTTCAATATCCAGATAAACGGCGCCCAGCAAGCCTTTGCGCAAGACGGCCCTGGGATTTTGCAGATTGGTGTCCTCCGTGCTGCCGTCTTCCACGCGCCAGATCTGGCCGTTGGCGAGCCGGATGCGCTGGTTCGGCACCCAACCCAGGAAATTGCCTTCGATACTGGTTTCGACCGTGTCCGGCTGCTTTGCAGGTTCGGCCTTTGCGGCAGCCTTGACGGGCAGCGCCGTCCACGCGGGTTCGGCAGGAGCGACGGCCGGCGCCGCGGCCGGGGCAGCTGCTGCGGCGGCGGGCGCGGATGCAGGCGCACTGGCGGCAACGGCACGCGGCGCGGCAAGCGGAATCGCGTCATAGCAAGCCACGCGGGCGGCGACATCGGACAGCGCGCGGCAACGCAAAAGCGCCGCATCGTCGGCAACAGCGCTGCCGGCGGCCAGCAGCAGGATCAGGGGCAGTGTCTTCATGGACCTTCCGGATGCAATCTGAACACTCCGACAATACCATCAAACCGCGCCCAGTGGGCCGGGAAAATCGCGGTGCAGGCCGCAGATTTAGTACAATAGCGCCTTTGTCCCCACTATGGAATTGGTGCTTCAATGAACCAGCTCGAGCAGCTCAAGCAGTACACCACCGTGGTCGCCGACACCGGCGATTTCCAGTCGATCAAGGCCTACGCCCCGCAGGATGCGACCACCAACCCGTCGCTGATCCTGAAAGCCGTGCAGAAGGATGAATACAAGCCGCTGCTGGAAAAAGCCGTGCGCGACAATCCAGGCGCCTCCATCGGCACCATCGTCGACCACCTGCTGATCGCCTTCGGCACCGAAATCCTGAAGTACGTGCCAGGCCGCGTGTCCACCGAGATCGACGCCGCCCTGTCCTTTGATACCGAAGGCAATGTTGCCAAGGGCCGCGAGCTGATCGCCCTGTACGAAAAGGCCGGCATCCCGCGCGAGCGCGTACTGATCAAGATCGCCTCCACCTGGGAAGGCATCCGCGCTTCCGAGATCCTGGAGAAGGAAGGCATCCGCACCAATATGACCCTGCTGTTCTCGCTGTGCCAGGCCGTGGCCTGCGCCGAAGCGGGTTCCCAGCTGATTTCCCCGTTCGTCGGCCGTATCTACGACTGGTACAAGAAGTCCACCGGCACCGACTATCAGGGTGCCGAAGATCCGGGCGTGCAGTCCGTGAAGCGTATTTACAATTACTACCGCACCCACGGCTACAAGACCGAAGTGATGGGCGCTTCCTTCCGCAACACCAGCCAGATCCTGGAACTGGCCGGCTGCGACCTGCTGACCATCAGCCCGGACCTGCTGCAAAAGCTGGCCGACACCACGGGCGGCGTGGAGCGCAAGCTGAGCACGGAAACCGCTGCGGCCGAAGCCCCGGCCAAGATCGCCATCGACGAGAAGACTTTCCGCTTCATGCTGAACGAAGATGCGATGGGCACCGAGAAGCTGGCCGAAGGCATTCGCGCGTTCGTGGCCGATGCCGGCAAGTTGAAGCAAATGATCGCGGCGTTGCGTTAAGCCGCCGATACGCACGCACGGCGGATCAAAACGATCCGCCCTACACTGTGTTGGAGGTCATGCGACCGTGGCCCGATGCGAGGTCATGCGACCGTGGCCCGATGCGACGTGATGCGTCCGCGTGGGCCAATCCAACGTGGTGCGCGCGTGCCCGATGTGCGTAGGGCGGATCATTGCTCCGCCGTGCGTGCGCTCACGCGGCGGTCTTTGAAGACGCGGCCGCGCCCACCGTCCCCAGCAAGCCGGCCACCGCCAGCACATACCACAGCGACAAGGTCCCGCCCACCGGGTTGATCAGCGCCGTCGCCTCCAGCACCAGTCCCGCCGCCGAAGCCACCGCCAGCACCAGCAGCAGGCAGGACACGGCAAACGATAAAGCCCTGAAATTCCCCACCCGCGCCCCGGTTGCAAACAGTGTGTAACCGATGATGCTCAGCAGCGGGAACAGCACCCACAGCATCGCCCCGCTATTCATGGCCGCCAGTCCCAGCGGCACCAGCACCAGCACTATGCCGGCGAACAGGCCGAGCGCCAGCAGCAAACCACCCACGATAGCCAGGATCATGTTCGTTCTCCCACGGAAATTTTGTGACCAAGTGGCAGCATACCATTTACAAAACGATACATTTGACACTGTTATACAATGCTCCCCTTGTCCCCTGCCCATAACCGAAACACGAGACATCCATGATACCCGTATCCCGGTACCTGCCCCTTGCTGCCGCCGCCCTTACCCTGACGCTCGCAGCCTGCGGTAAAAAAGAAGAAGCTAAAACCGCCCCTCCTCCCCCTCAAGTTTCCGTCATCACCGTCTCCACCGGCGCCCTGGCCATCACCGATGAGCTGCCCGGCCGCGTGGAAGCCTACCGCATCGCCCAGGTGCGCGCCCGTACCCCGGGCATCGTGCTGAAGCGCGTATTCGAGGAAGGCGGCGACGTGAAGGCGGGGCAGGTCCTGTTCCGGATCGACCCGGCCCAGTTCCAGGCAACCTACGACAGCGCGGAAGCCGCCGTGGCGCGCGCCGAAGCCAACCTGGCCCAGGCCGACCTGAAGGTCAAGCGCTACAAGCCGCTGCTGGCCGCGCAGGCCGTGAGCCAGCAGGAATATGATGACGCCATCACCGCCCAGAAGCAGGCCAACGCCGACCTGGCAACGGCGCGCGCCAACCGCAAGACGGCCGGCCTGACGCTGGGCTACGCCACCGTGACCGCGCCGATTTCCGGCCGCGTGGGCCGCGCCCTCGTCACCGAAGGCGCGCTGGTCGGTCAGAACGAGGCCACGCCGATGGCGCTGGTGCAGCAGCTCGACCCGATCTACGTGACCATCACCCAGTCTTCCTCCGAACTGCTGCGCCTGAAACAGGCGCTGGCCAGCGGAAGGCTGAAGAGCGTGGGCAAGGATACGGCCCGCGTTACGCTGCAACTGGAAGACGGCACCGACTACGCCACCAGCGGCAAGCTGCTGTTCTCGGACGTGAGCGTGGATGAAAGCACGGGCTCCGTATCGATGCGCGCCGAATTCCCGAATCCGAAACGCACCCTGCTGCCGGGCATGTACGTGCGCGCCCGCCTGGAACAGGGCGTGGACGAGAAAGCCATCACCGTGCCGCAGCAGGCCGTGGTGCGCAGCGCCGAAGGCTCGGCCGTATTCGTCGTCGGCCCGGACAACAAGGTCACTTCCCAGCCGGTGACGGCGGAAGAATCGCAAGGCAAGAACTGGGTAATCACCTCCGGCCTGAAGGGCGGCGAGCGCATCATGGTCGAGGGCTTCCAGAAGACCAAGCCGGGCGGCACCGTTACGCCGGTGGCCTGGAACGGCCCGCCCAAGGCCGCCATCAGCGGCGCACCTGCCGGCGCTCCCGCCGCACCGGTTGCCGCCGCCACGGCCGGCGCAGCCGCTGCCGCCAACGGCGCAGCCGCCAAATAAAAGGAACCGCTGATGGCAAAGTTCTTTATCGACCGCCCGGTCTTCGCCTGGGTGATCGCCCTCTTCATCCTGCTGGGTGGAGCGCTGGCGATCAAATTCCTGCCGGTGGCGCAATACCCGACCATCGCCCCGCCGTCCATCGTCGTCACCGCCAACTACCCGGGCGCCACCGCCCAGGTGCTGGACGACTCGGTCACCTCCGTGATCGAGCAGGAAATGAACGGTGCGGACGGGCTGCAATACGTTGAATCGGAAAGCACCGCCAGCGGCGGCGTGACGATCACCGTGACCTTCCAGCCGGGCACCAATCCGGACCTGGCCGCCGTGGACGTGCAGAACCGCATCAAGCGCGTGGAATCGCGCCTGCCGCAGGCCGTAATCCAGCAGGGCGTACAGGTGAACAAGGCGCGCTCCAACATCCTGATGTTCGTCGGCGCCTATTCCGAAGACGGCCGCATGGACCCGAACGCGATCGGCGACTACCTCGCGCGCAATGTGCTGAACGAGGTGAAGCGCCTGCCGGGCGTGGGCCAGGCCCAGTTGTTCGGTACCGAGCGCGCCATGCGCATCTGGGTCGATCCGGCCAAGCTGGTGGGCTACAAGCTGAATATGGCCGACGTAACGGCCGCGATCCGCGCCCAGAACGCCCAGGTGGCGTCGGGCACCGTCGGCGACCTGCCGAATCCGCGCGAGCAGACCTATAACGCGCCCGTCGTGGTCACGGGCCAGCTGACGTCCATCGAGGAATTCGGCAACGTGATCCTGCGCGCCAATCCGAACGGCTCCACCGTGCGCCTGAAGGACGTGGCCCGCATGGAACTGGGCGGCGCCAACTACAATATCAGCGCCCGCCTGAACGGCCAGCCCTTCGTGGCCATCGCCGTGCAGCAGTCGCTGACGGGTAATGCGCTGGCCACCGCCACCCTGGTGCGCAACAAGATGGACGAGCTGGCGAAGTACTTCCCGCCCGGCCTGAAGTACACCATCCCTTACGATACTTCACTGTTCGTGAAGATCTCGATCGAGGAAGTGGTCAAGACGCTGTTTGAAGCGGTGGCCCTGGTGTTCCTGGTGATGTACCTGTTCCTGCAGAACATCCGCTACACCCTGATCCCGACCATCGTGGTGCCGATTGCCCTGATGGGTACTTTCGCCGCGATGCAGGTGTTCGGCTTCTCCATCAACGTGCTGACCATGTTCGGCATGGTGCTGGCCATCGGTATCCTCGTCGACGACGCCATCGTAGTCGTGGAAAACGTGGAGCGCATCATGAGCGAGGAAGGCCTGTCGCCGCGCGACGCAACGCGCAAGGCGATGAGCCAGATCACGGGCGCCATCATCGGCATTACGCTGGTGCTGATTGCCGTGTTCATTCCAATGGCCTTCTTCGGCGGCGCCGTGGGCGCGATCTACCGCCAGTTCTCGCTGTCCATGGTGTCGGCAATGGTGTTCTCGGCGCTGATGGCGCTGTCGCTGACGCCGGCCCTGTGCGCGACGATGCTGAAGCCGGTGGAAGCCGGCCACCACCACGAAAAGCGCGGCTTCTTCGGCTGGTTCAACCGCAGCTTCCACACCACGGCCACCGGCTACCAGGGCTGGGTGGCGAAGATCCTGAAACGCACCGGCCGCTACCTGCTGATCTACGCGGCCCTGCTGGGCATCGTGGCCTTCCTGTATGTGCGCCTGCCGTCCTCCTTCCTGCCGAACGAAGACCAGGGCTACATCATCACCAACGTGCAGTTGCCGCCGGGCGCTTCGCGCAGCCGCGCGGAAGACGTGCTGGCCCAGGTGGACGCCTATTTCCGCAAGCAGCCGGGCGTGGCGCGCACGATTGCCGTCGCCGGTTTCAGCTTCTCCGGCAACGGCCAGAACGCGGGCCTGGTGTTCATTCCGCTGAAGGACTGGAAGGAACGCGGCCCCGAAGACACGGCCGAGAAGATCGCGGCGCGCGGGTTGAAGGAGCTGTCCGGCATCAAGGATGCGATCATCTTCCCGCTCAGCCCTCCGCCGATCCGCGAACTGGGTAACGCCACCGGCTTCACGGCGCGCCTGCAGGACCGCAGCGCCGCCGGCCACGAAGCGCTGGTCAATGCACGCAACCAGTTGCTGGGCCTTGCCGCCAAGAGCGAAATCCTGGCGGGTACCCGTCCGGAAGGCCTGGAAGATGCGCCGCAGCTTTCGCTGGACATCGACCGCGAGAAGGCCAACGCCCTCGGCGTTTCCTTCGCCGACATCAATGCCACGCTGTCCACCGCCCTGGGTTCGTCCTATGTGAACGACTTCTCCAGCAGCAATCGCCAGCAGCGCGTGATCGTGCAGGCGGACCAGAACCGCCGCATGCAGCCGAGCGACATCATGCACCTGTACGTGCGCAGCTCGACCAGCGGCAATATGGTGCCATTCTCCGCCTTCGCCACCTCGCACTGGGTCCAGGGCCCGCTGCAACTGGTGCGCTACAACGGCTATCCGGCCATCCGCATTACGGGCGGCGCCGCGCCGGGCCGCTCCACGGGTGAGGCGATGGACGAACTGCTGCGCCTTTCCGAACAACTGCCGCCAGGCTTCGCCATCGAATGGACCGGCCAGTCGCTGGAGGAACGCCTGTCCGGCGCGCAGGCGCCAATGCTGTTCGCCCTCTCCATGCTGGCCGCCTTCCTGGTGCTGGCCGCGCTGTACGAGAGCGAATCGATCCCGGTGGCGGTGCTGCTGGTGGTGCCGCTGGGCGTGCTGGGCGCGCTGCTGGGCGCCCATATCCGCAGCCTGCCGAACGATGTGTACTTCAAGGTGGGCCTGATTGCGATCATCGGCCTGTCGGCGAAGAACGCGATCCTGATCATCGAGTTTGCCAAGGACCTGCAGGCGCAAGGCAAGGGCCTGATCGAGGCGACGCTGGAAGCGGTACACCTGCGCTTCCGTCCCATCATCATGACCTCGCTCGCCTTCATCCTCGGCGTGCTGCCGCTGGTTGTCGCCAGCGGCGCCGGTTCCGCCAGCCAGCGCGCCATCGGTACCGGCGTGATGGGCGGCATGATCACCGCGACCGCGCTCGGCGTGTTCTTCGTGCCGGTGTTCTTCGTGGTGGTCCGCAGTTTCTTCAAGGGCAGCGAGCGCACGCGCAAGATGTACGCGCATGAAGAAGACACCACTGTCATCAACGAAAAAATCTGATGGGCGACATGAAACGACTCACTACCCTGCTTCCCCTGAC
>DASWYX010000725.1:0-14339 GCA_036404755.1 Pseudoduganella sp. | reverse complement strand
GGGCCCCACGCCCGCTTTGTTTAAGCAGCCTGCTGCAGCGGAATGGGATCGAGGCGCTCTTCAAGCAGGGCGAAGATTTCGTCCTTGGACAACACATAACGGTCCATCAGTTCACCTTTGATCGATTCCATCACCGCGCGGTAGTCGCCGATCGACTTCAGCGTCTGGCTGTAGAGTTCATCGGCTTTCGCTTCGAGCTGGGACAGGCCGTGGTCGGCCGCGGTCTCGCTCTTGAATTTGCTGTAATCGAGCTTGGAACGCGAGTACATCGACAGACGATTGACCATCGTGTCCAGCATATTGGTGGCCTTCTCGATGTCGTTCTGGCTGCCGACCGAAATACCGCGTGCGCCGTAGAACAGTTCTTCCGCCGCCACGCCGCCGTACAGCTGCATCACGTCGCGCTCCAGTTCTTCCAGCGTGCGCAGCGACATGTCGTCGCCGGCCGACAGCACATAGCCCAGCGCATTCAGCTTGGACACGGACTCGGTCGAAATCTTCAGCAGGTGCGACTTTTCCTTCACTTCGCCCAGCGACATGCCCTCGCGCAGGTAGGGGTCGATCTGCATGAAGAAGTGGCCCAGCTCGTGCAGGGCGATGCGCTCGCGCTGGCGGGTCTTCTCGGCGGTCGTGGCACGGTCGGTCAGGCCGATGGTGGCGCGCTCGAAGGCGCGGAACATCAGGTCGGTGTTGATGACCTGCTTGTCCTGGATCGACAGCAGCGAGGCGCGTTCCACCACGGTTTCCAGCAGCGCGGGGCTGAGGTTGTTGGTGATCTCGGCCACCTGGTCCAGGTCCATATCGTTCCAGTCGACCAGGCCATCCTCCTTGCGTTGCAGGAAGGAGCGCAGCAGTTCGCGGCGCTCGGTCTTGTTCGGCAGGCGGAAGTTGATCTTCACGCTGAAGCGGCGCAGCATCGCTTCATCCATCTGGCTGTTCGAATCGTCGAAGTTGGAGGCGACGACCCAGATCACGCCCGTACCTTCCTCGCTCTTCACGCCATCGAGCAGGCCGAGCAGGGTGTTGGCGGTATCGTCTTCCCACTTCTTCTCGCCGCGGCCGCGCGGCATGAACAGGGCCTGGGCTTCGTCCAGGAAGATGATGCAGTTGCCGCGGGCGCAGGCCTTGCGGTACAGCGCGTTCAGCGCCTTCGAACCGCCGCCCACATAGCCCGACTCCAGCGCCGAACCGGAAGCCTGGATCAGCGGATAGTTCAGGCGCTTGGCCAGGTAGCCGGCCAGCTTGGTCTTGCCGGTGCCGGCGGGGCCGGTTAGCATCACGTTGAATGGCTTGTCAATATTGTGCTGCTTGTACACCGCGCGGTTGCGGATCATGTCTTCCAGGTGCAGCACTTCCTGCTTGATGTCTTCCATGCCGATCAGGTCATCCATCGAGCCTTTCAGCTTGTCCGGCGTGATCACGGAGGCGGACATGCCCATGCCCGGCAGGCCGAATTTCAGCACGAACAGCAGCAGGCCGATGACGAAGATGTCGAAGGCGTGGCGCTTCAGGAAGGCGGTCACGCCGGCCATGGCGCCGCCTTCATCCTGCAGCACGCTCTTGTGGGCGGTCAGGTAGTCTTCCTTGGCGATGGCGTAGGGCAGGTTGTTGCGCAGCAAGACTTCGCGCTCCAGGCTCAGGTGGGAGGTGGACGGCACCACGACCACGTGCAGCTGCGGCGAATCCTTGTACTTATAGATATAGCGCGGCGCTTCGGACAGCGGCCGGGCGATCAGCAGGTAGTCCAGGCGGTCGCGCTGGGCCACCAGGCCGGTGATCTCGGAAATGTTTTGCGAACGCACCACCGGGCTGGCATCCTGCACCGACTCACCCCGCAGCAGGGCAAAGGCAATGGCGGCAACCGTCAGCAGACCCAGGGTGATGCGCACCATAGGGTTCTTGAGCGCTAGCTGAAGTTTGTAGAAGTTGAACATGACTCGACCGAAAAAAACAGATGAATGGTCGCGCGGGAGATTGGGCGCGGAGAAGTGTGCATGCCGAACGGCAACGCGTCGTATATGTGGACTATACCTGCGTCCTCAAGCGTTGTGTCCAGTGCGCATGAAAAAAATTTTGCCCCGCAACAGGCAAAAATATCATTTGTAATCAGTTATCTACGCAGAATGACAAGGACTATTTCTGCTCTGTCCAGTTTTCGTATTTGCGTTCCAGGCGGGCAAAGCTGCCGTCGCGGCGCATGGCGTCCAACGTTGCATTCATACGCTCAATCATCGCATCCGGCACCCCGGTATTGCAAGCCAGGTAGACCTTGACGCGGTTGAAAACGAGCACGGGCACGATGTCCGGCGCATAACGGGCCAGCAGGCTGGCGCTGCTGGCGCTGCGCATGCTGACGGCCCACAGGTCGATGCGGTCGACCATCAGCTTTTTGGGATTCGACTGGTCGTTCGGCACGGGATCGACGTGGAAGCCGCGGGCGCGCAGGTATTCGTCGCGCGAATCGCCGTTGTAGGTGCCGATGCGCAGCTTGCGGGCGTCTTCCAGCGAGTTGAGCTGGAATTTGTGGCCGGAGCGGCCCAGCAGCAGCCATTCCGCCTCGTCGGTCGGACCCACCCATTTGAACTGCTTTTCCCGCTCCGGCGTGCGGGTGGTCGAGAACACGCAGGTATAGGCGTCGCGCTGGGCCATCATATAGGCGCGTTTCCAGGGCAGGATGCCGATCGTGTGGGGGATGCCGGCGCGCTGCAGCATTTCGCGGATCTTGTCGCCCTCGCGGCCGACCACTTCGTTCCCGGCCAGCATGGTGGCGGGCGGCGAGAATTCGGCCGTGATGGTGAGCGCGGGCATGGGCGGAGCGGACGCGGTGTGCGTCGAGACTGCCATCGCCAACAATATTGCAGATATTGCCATGCCGCCCTTTGTGATTCCCTTAAACAACAGGATAGCAGTTGCCCGGAGGGCCGGGCAACTGCTGCTGTGTATCAGGGCTGGCGGCGGTATAGGCGGAAACGCTCGACGCGGTCGGAGGCGCGGCGGCCTTCCCACAGCAAGTGCCACTGGGCGCCGGGCGACGGCGGCTGGCCTTTGCCTTTGATGCTAACTTGCAACAGCAGCAGCTTGCACTGGCCGCCCTGCACGCCGACGAAGGGGAAGCGGGCGTAGTAGGCGAAGGAGGCGCGCTGGGCGGCGCCCATATTGCTTTCCACGCAATCGGTGTCGGCCGGCAGCACGGCGGCGGCCTGGCGCGCCACGGTGGCGTAGCTCTTGCTGTAGTTCACGTTCGGCAGGAACAGCGTCATCAGCAGGATCCAGATCAGGATCAGGCCGCCCGAGGACAGCACGACGGCGCGCCACAGCACGGTGGGGCGGCGCGAGATGCGCCAGTGCACCAGCAGGAACCAGCCGGCCGTGGCGCACAGGGCCAGCAGCACGCCCGGCAGGTTTAGCTCAGGCTCGAAGCCGGGGATCAGCTTCAGCACGTTGTGGGCCAGCTTGGCGGGCCAGCCGGACAGCTGGGCGTACCACATCAGCCACAGCACGGCGGCCAGGAAGGTCAGCACCATCACGCTGAACCAGTCGATGGCGTTGATGGCGCCGCGCTTCATCGTCAGCAGGCCGAAGGCGGCCATGATGGCCAGCGGCGGCAGCAGCATCAACAGCTGGCCCTGCTCGGGATTCGGATGCAGCAGCACCAGCACGGTGGCGACCGTGACGAAGGTGGTCGGCACGACGATATGCAGCAGGTTGCTCTGGCGGCGCCAGGCCCACACGGCCCACAGCGCGAAGGGCCAGGCCGGCCAGAAGAACCAGACGCCGCCGCGGACGAAGGTGCGCAGCGATTCGGCCGTAGGGCTCAGCTGGGCCATGTTCCACGCTTGCCAGGCGGCGAGCGGCGACTGGCCGTAGGGCTGGGCCATGTGGGCGGGCAGCAGCCACAGCATGGCGATGGCGGCGGCGATGGCGGCCGTGCACAGCAGGTCGCGCAGCGAGCGGCCGGCCGGGAAGGCGAGGAAGCGGGTGCAGGCATACAGGGCGACCAGCACGAAGGCGGGCATGACCCAGCCGCGCGCCAGCGTCATCAGGCCGAGCGAAAGGCCGATCAGGGCGGCGTTGCGCAGCGAGGGCAGCTCCATGTAGCGCACGGAGCGGTACAGGGCGAGCGCCAGCAGGGCCGTCATCAGCGGCTCGGACGTGGTTTCGTGGCTGTGCACGAGCAGGCCCAGGCTGCCCAGGTAGATCAGGACGGCGGCGTCGGCCAGGGTGCGGCCGAAATCGTCCGGCTCGGGCTGGCCGCCAAAGGCCAGGCGCAAGGGCTGGGCTTCCGGGCGGCGGCCCAGGTTGAAGGTGGCGAACCACAGGGACAGCACGCCCAGCAGGAAGACGGCAATGGTCGCCACGCGGGCGCCGCCGACGTCGCCGATCAGCCAGCCGAACAATTTAATGCCGAGGGCGCCGAACCAGAAGGCCAGCGGGCCCTCTTCGGGCTGGGGCAGGCCGGCGATATTGGGCAGCAGCCAGTCCTGCCAGCCGCCGTGCGCCATGGTCCACATGATGCCGAAGCTGGCCGCGTCGTCGTTCTTCCACGGTTCGCGTCCGATCAGGCCCGGCAGGATATAGAGCATGCCCAGGGCGAATATGGCCCAGCGGGGCAGGGTGCGGGTGGCGGAGGCGGGTAGACGGACTGGCTTCATCGGTCTTGGTTTTTGTTATGAAAGCAGGAGTATGACTGCTAAACGGTTTTTGGGCGTAAAAAAAGGCAGCCGCAGCTGCCTTTTTTCGGTGCGACGCGCTTAGGCGTTGGCAACGGAAGTCTTGGAACCGACTTTGCCGAACTTCTGGCGGAACTTTTCCACGCGACCGGCGGTGTCGACGATCTTGTGCTGGCCGGTGAAGAACGGGTGGGACTCGGACGAAACTTCAATCTTGACCAGCGGGTACTCTTTACCGTCGTGGGTGCCGGTTTCGCGGGTCTGGATGGTCGAACGGGTCACAAACTTGAAGTCGCACGATACGTCGTGGAACAGGACTTCGCGGTAATCTGGATGTGCGTCTGCTTTCATGCTTTTCTCTCAATGTTTGGTAGCCAAACGGCACTTCGGCGGCCCTTGCTGCTTCTTGGCCCGATTGCTGTCCACTTGCCAGGTTAAATGAACCGGGGATTATACACGAAACCTACAACCGGGTCAGACCCAAGGGTCAGACCCTGGCCTGCTGCGGCCGCGTGTCGAGGGTCTGACCCTTGGGTCTGGCCAGTAGATCGGTTTTAGCCGCCGCGGCGCATCATGTCGAAGAACTCGGTATTGGTCTTCGTCGCCTTCATCTTGTCGAGGATGAACTCCATCGCCTCGATCTCGTCCATCGAGTACAGCAGCTTGCGCAGGATCCAGATCTTCTGCAGCTGGTCGGGCTTGATCAGCAGTTCTTCGCGGCGGGTGCCGGACTTGTTCAGGTTGATCGACGGGTAGGTGCGCTTCTCGGCCAGGCGGCGCTCGAGGTGCACTTCCATATTGCCGGTACCCTTGAACTCTTCGTAAATCACGTCGTCCATGCGGGAGCCGGTTTCGATCAGGGCGGTGGCGACGATGGTCAGCGAACCGCCTTCTTCCACGTTACGCGCGGCGCCGAAGAAGCGCTTCGGGCGCTGCAGGGCGTTGGCGTCCACACCGCCGGTCAGCACCTTGCCGGAGGCAGGGATCACGGTGTTGTAGGCGCGCGCCAGGCGGGTGATGGAGTCCAGCAGGATCACCACGTCCTTCTTCATTTCGACCAGGCGCTTGGCCTTTTCCATCACCATCTCGGCGACCTGCACGTGGCGGGTGGCCGGTTCGTCGAAGGTCGAGGCCACCACTTCGCCGCGCACGGAGCGCTGCATCTCGGTCACTTCCTCGGGACGTTCGTCGATCAGCAGCACGATCAGCGTCACGTCGGGGTGATTCGCGGTAATCGCGTGGGCGATGTGCTGCAGCATGACCGACTTGCCGGACTTCGGCGAGGCGACCAGCAGGCCGCGCTGGCCCTTGCCGATCGGTGCGATCAGGTCGATGATGCGGCCGGTGATGTTCTCGGCGCCATTCATGTCGCGTTCCAGGCGCAGCGGCTCGTTCGGGTGCAGCGGCGTCAGGTTCTCAAACAGGATGCGGTGCTTGGAGGCTTCCGGCGATTCGCCGTTGACCTTGTCTACCTTGACCAGGGCGAAATAGCGTTCGCCGTCTTTCGGCGTGCGTACCTCGCCTTCGATGGAGTCACCGGTGTGCAGGTTGAAGCGGCGGATCTGCGACGGGGAGATATAAATGTCGTCCGTCGATGCCATATACGAGGCATCGGGAGAGCGCAGGAAGCCGAAGCCGTCCGGCAGCACTTCCAGGGCGCCGTCGCCGAAGATTTGCTCGCCAGCCTTGGCGCGCTTCTTCAGGATGGCGAACATCAGCTCCTGCTTGCGCAGGCGGGCCGCATTGTCGATATCCAGGCTAATGGCCATTTCCAGCAGCGCCGAAACGTGCATGGCCTTGAGTTCAGATAGATGCATAAATGTTTGAGTGTCCCGCGACGGGAAAGTAAAGGTAGGGGAGGGAACAGCGTGGAAAAAAATTATTAAAGAGGAAAGGTTTTTGGGCCTTTCCCCGCCATCCAGGCGGTACTGCGGGCGCAGTGCCGCCTATATTACTTAAATATTGCTGTCAATGAAAGAGGTCAGCTGGCCTTTTGCCATCGCGCCGACTTTTTGTGCAGCAGGCACACCGTTCTTGAACAGGATCAGGGTCGGGATGCCACGGATGCCGAACTTGCCCGGCACGACCTGGTTGCTGTCCACGTCCAGCTTGGCGATGGTCAGCTTGCCGTCGTATTCCTTGGCCACTTCCTCCAGGATCGGGGCGATGCTCTTGCAAGGACCGCACCATTCGGCCCAGAAGTCCACCAGCACTGGACGGTCAGCTTTCAGTACATCGGCTTCGAACGATGCATCGGTAATGTGTTTGATATTGTCGCTCATGTTAAGTCCTTAATAGTAGTTCGCCCGGGATTATCCCTTGCCGTTATCGCCCATCTGGAGATGAACTGCACTAATTCAATATTGGGATTAACAAGAGGGAATCAGGGCGGGAATGGAACAAATAATAACCTATTTTTTCCATTTGTGTAGTTACCCCGCCACGCCCTTGCACCCGGGCGGTGCGCCGGGGTGCTCACGGGGTGCGCTGGGCCGCCGCCTGCAGCAGCAGGTCGGCCAGCACCGAGGGCGGCACCGGCTTCTTGCAGGCGCCGATGATGCTCAGGCCCTGGGCCGAGGCCAGCGTTTCGGCCGCCTTCAGGATGCCCGTGTCCATGCCGGACAGCAGGATCACGCAGCCGCCGAAGCGGCTGTCGGCCGCCAGACGCAGAAATTCGATGCCATCCATCTCGGGCATCGACAGGTCGCAGATCAGCAGGTCCGGACGGAATTGCGGCAGCGTCTTCAGCGCCGCACGCGCGTCGCTTTCGCTGCGCACATTGAGCTGGCCCAGGTCTTCCAGCATGTCCGCCAGCAGCGACAGCATGAAGGGGTCGTCGTCCAGCAGCAGGATGCGCAGCGGCGTAATGGGGGTGTGTTCAGTCGTCATCAGCAAAAGTCGTGTTATTCATGATGTGTTCGCTGACCTGGGCCAGCAGGGGCCACAGCTGCGCCAGCAGGGCGCGCGCCTGGGCCAGTTCGTCCTCGCGCGTGGGGCCGGCCAGCTGCTCCAGCGCCTGGCAGCGTTCGGCGATGCCGAAGGCGCCGACGGTGCGCGCCGAGGACTTGATGCGGTGGCCCAGCTCGCGCACTTTCTGCACGTCGCCCGCTTCCAGCGCCGTTTCCATTTCGTTGAAGCCGTCCTCCGTGGTCTGCAGGAACTTGAAGGCGAACTTGCGGATCTTGTCCGGGTGGTAGCCAAGCAGCTGGGCCAGTACGGACAGGTCGACAATGTCCGGGTCGCCCGCCAAGGTGGGGCGGAAACTGCGGTTGCGGCGCGGCGGCGCCGGTCGCGGCGCATCGTCCGCGCTGCGCTCGGGCAGCCAGCTGGCGATCGTGCTGTACATCAGGGCCGGCTGGATCGGCTTGGTGATGAAGTCGTCCATGCCGGCATCGAGGCAGCGCGCGCGGTCCTCGTTGGTGGCGGTGGCCGTCATCGCCAGCACGCGGGTATCGGCCAGCTCGGGATCGGCGCGGATGCGGCGCGTCGCTTCCAGGCCATCCATCAGCGGCATCTGCACATCCATCAGCACGCAGTCGAAGGAGGCCTGGTGCAGCAGGTCGAGCGCTTCGGCGCCGTTGTTGGCGAGGCAGACCGAGGAGCCGGCTTCCTCCAGCATTTCCAGCGCGATTTGCTGGTTGAAGGTATTGTCTTCCACCAGCAGGATGCGGGCATCCTTCAGCAGGCCCATGACGGTGGCCTTGCGGGTGGAGGCCACCAGCTCGGCGGCCGCGTCCTGCACTTCGCTGATCACTTCGGCCACGGGCCGCTGCGACACGCCCAGGCGCGCCGTGAACCAGAAGGTGGAGCCCTGGCCCGGCGCGCTCTGCACGCCCACGTCGCCGCCCATCAGCTGCGCCAGCTGCTTGCAGATGGCCAGGCCCAGGCCGGTGCCGCCGTAGGCGCGCGTGGTGGAGGTGTCGGCCTGCTGGAAGGACTTGAACAGGCGGTGCTGCTCGTGCTCGGACAGGCCGATGCCGTGGTCGCGCACCTCGAAGCGCAGCACGCAGTGCTGGTCGTCGCCCACCACCTTGCGGATGGCGATTTCGATGACGCCGTTCTCGCTGAACTTGATGGCGTTGTTGGTGTAGTTGATCAGCACCTGGCCCAGGCGCAGCGGGTCGCCGCGCAGCACCTTGGGCAGGGCGGGGTCGAGCTCGAATTCCAGCGTCAGGCCCTTGGTGCCGGCCTTCGGCGCGACCACCGTGGTCAGCGTCTGTACCACGTGCTCGATGGAGAAGTCGGTCTGCTCGATTTCCAGCTTGCCCGCCTCGATCTTGGAAAAGTCGAGGATGTCGTCGATGATGCGCAGCAGGTGCTCGCCGGCGAAGCGGATCTTTTCCAGGTAGTCGCGCTGCTGCGGATCGAGTTCGGTCTTCAGCGCCAGGTAAGCCATGCCGATCACGCCATTCATCGGGGTGCGGATTTCGTGGCTCATATTGGCCAGGAACTGGCCCTTGGCCTGGCTGGCTTCCTCGGCGATCTTGCGCTGCTCCTCCAGTTGGGCGGTGCGCTGCGCCACGCGTTCTTCCAGGTGTTCGTTCAGTTCGCGCAGCTGCTGCTCGGCGATCTTGCTGTCGGTGACGTCCAGGCGCAGGCAGATCAGGTAGGCGGGCTTGCCCTGCTCGTCGTAGACCGGCTTCTTGAAGGTGCGCAGGTGGCGCTGCTCGCCGAGCGCCGCGTTCCACACGGTTTCCTCGTAATCGATCTGCACGCGGCCGGCAAAGGCTTCCTGGTCCCTGGCGCGGAATGCGGCCACGTCCTCCGGCGCATGCAGGGCGCTGTTGTCGCCGTTGTTCAGCTCCTCGAAGCGGTAGCCGAACAACTGCTCGCTGGCGGGGTTCATCAGGATCATGCGGCCGTCCGGCGCCTTGATGAACAGGCCGATGGGCAGCATGTTGATGATCTCCTGCAGGCGCTGCTCGTTGCGCCGCAGTTCGTCCTCGATGCGCTTGCGGTAGCTGATGTCGGTCAGGCTGGCCACCACCATCAGGCTGGCGCCCTGCTCGTCGCGCATCGGCTCCGCGTTCACGGAGAGCCAGCTGGTGCGGCCCTCCGGATGGGGCCCGCCCATCACCACGTCGCGCACCGACTGGCCGGAGGCGAGGGCCTGCTGCACCGGGTGCTCGGCCGGCGCGAACGGCGTGCCGTCTTCGTGGATGCCGGGCCACTGCGGCACGCCGCGCGCGGCGGCGCGGCCCAGCAGGCGGGCGGCGGCGGCATTGCACTCGACCACGGCGCCGGCGCTGTCCAGCACCACCAGGCCGTTGGTGACGGCGTTGAAGACGGAGGCCAGGCGCTGGCTGGAGTGGCGCAGCGCGATTTCGGCCAGGCGGCGGTCGGTGATGTCGGTGACCATGGCCAGCGTGCCGGCATAGCTGCCGTTGTCGGCATTGATTTGCGTGGCCGACAGCAGGCCCCACATGGTCGAATGGTCCTTGCGGTGGAAGCGCACGTCGGCCTGTTCCGGCTGGCCGGGGTGGCGCTGCGGCTGGCCGATGCGGCCCTGGTGGTCGGGGTCCATGAAGTCGCGCATGGGGCGGCCCAGCATCTCCTCCGGCTCGTAGCCCAGCATGCGCGCCATCGTGGGGTTGACGAAGCTGGTCTTGTCCTCGGCGTCCGTCATCCAGATGCCTTCGGCCGCGGTCTGCACGATCAGGCGGTAGCGCTCGGAGCTGGCGTGCAGCGCTTCCTCGGCGCGCTGGCGCTGGGTCATGTCGCGCACCGAAATGACGGACAGGCCCTGGCCGGCCATCTGCATCGGCGCCAGGTGCACCATGGCGGGGAAGTAGGAGCCGTCGTGGCGGCGTGCGGTCAGCACGCGGCCCGGCATCTGCGGCCGCGAGAACAGTTCGCGCGGACGGCCCGGGGCGCCGCGCATCACGTCCGGCACCAGCAATTCCATCGACAGGCCGGCCATCTGCCCCTCCGGATAGAGGAAGCAGCGCTCGCAGGCAGCATTGACCTGGTGCACGCGGCCGTTGCGGTCGGCCACCAGCATGGCGCCGGGCATCGCTTCCAAGGTGGCGGCCAGGCGCGCTTCCTCGGCCTGCACGCGGTAGGAAATGTCGCTGATCGTGCCGGACAGGCGCAGCGGGCGGCCGGCGCCGTCGCGCGCCAGCACCATGCCGCGCGCCAGCACCCATTTCCAGCTGCCGTCGCGGCAGGCCATGCGAAATTCCATCGTGAACGGGCCGGCGTCGGCGGCCGGGTCGTCCAGCCGGGCGATATCGTCCAGCACGCGCTGGCGGTCGTCCGGGTGCACGTGCACCGACCATTCCTCCGGATTGCGCGGCCCCAGCTCGTCCGGGCGGTAGCCCAGGATTTCGCAGTAGCGCGGCGACAGGTGCAGCAGCGGCTTTTGCGGCTGCCAGTCCCACATGCCTTCGCCCGAGCCCTCCATGGCGAAGCTGGCGATGCGCTCGGCATCGTCGACGCGGTCTTCGGCGCCGCGCAGCGCGCGGCTCAGCTTGCGCAGGCGCCACAGGGCCAGCAGGGCCAGCGCGGCCAGCACGGCGCCCGCCGCGTATTCCCAGGGCGGGGTGGGATTGCTGGCGCGGTACAGGAAACCGTCCAGCTGGAAGCCGGGCGGCAGCATGCCCAGGCTGGCGTAGGTGTCGGCGATCGCCTGCCAGCGCACGGGGTTGCTGTAGCCCAGCTCGATCAAGTTCTGCTCCAGCAGCGGCACCGTGTGCGCCGCCTCGAACATCAGGTGCTCGCGCGTGCTGCGGTCCGGATAGCGGGCGCGGATCAGGTCGGCGATTTCGCCCGGATGCGCCATCGCATAGCGCCAGCCGCGCAGCGTGGCGGCGCGCATGGCGCGGGCGCGCGCCGGATGTTCGCGCAGCTCGCTCTCGGTGGTGTACAGCACGTCGCCGTAGAAGTCGATGCCGGCGTTGCGCGGGCTCAGCATGTCGTAGGCGAAGTTGGCGCGGTCCAGCACGAAGGGCGCGCTGGTGGTGTAGACGGACATGGCGTCCACCTTGCCCTGCAGCAGTTCGTCGTAGCTGTAGCTGTGGGCGCGGATGTCGAGCTGTTCGGGACGCACTCCTTCGCGCTGCAGGTAGGCCAGCGCTTCATGGTCGCCGGGCGAGAGCATCAGGCGCGCGCGGCTCCAGGGCACGCGCTTGCCGTCCGGGCCGCGCCGCACCGCCAGTGCGGCGGCCGAGTGCTGGAAGACCGAGGCCAGCACCACCACCGGCTGGCCCGCCGCGCGGCGCAGCAGCAAGCCGCTGGCGCCGACGCCGTATTGCGCCTTGCCGTCCAGGACCACCTGGGCCGGGTCTTCGCCGGGCTGGGCTTCGAGCAGGGTGACGTCGAGGCCGGCCTCGCGGTAATAGCCCTTGTCCTGGGCCGCGTAGTAGCCGGCGAACTGGAACTGGTGCTGCCATTTGAGTTGCACTGTGACCTGCTCGGCGCCGTGGCTGGCAGGTGCGCTGCAGACGAGCACCAGCACGGCCAGCAGGCGACGGACGGGGCGCAAAGTTGGGCAGCGGCGTGGCAACAAGGGCTAACCTTTTTCGGCTTGGTGCGGTCAACTATAGCATCGATGAAATGGCTTATGGCATTTCCCGGCGGAAGTCGAAATAAAGTTAAATTATTCCCCTGAAAGGTGTCGTAATTCTAACACTTGGCTTTGCGGGACTTTGCAATCGGCATCCTCAGGCGCCATTGCCGGGGGCGAAACTGCCGGCGAACTGGTAGCGGTGGCCCGGGTGCCACATAGTGGCAATCGTGGCGACCTTGCCGCCGGACTGGGTCTGGCGCTTGAGCACGAGGCAGGGCTGGCGCGCGTCCATCGCCAGCATGTCGGCAATGTCACGCGGGGGCATCAGCGCTTCCACACTGTAGCTTGCGCCCTGCAAGGGAGCGGCCGCCATCAGGTATTCATTTGGCGTGATGTGGGTGAAGTCCTGCTCCATGTAGTCGGGCGCGCACTGCGGGTTGACCCAGCGGTCCTCGACCTGGATCGGCACGCCGTTTTCGAAGTGGACAATGATGGAGTGGAACAGCGGGTGCCCGGCCGGCAGGTCGAACTGCTTGGCCAGCAGCTCGTTGGCGCGCGCACGCTCGAGCTGCTGCAGGCTGGAACGGTGGGCGTGGCCGCGCGCGCGCACTTCGTCGGCAATGCTCTTGATTTCGAGCAGGGTAGCCTGATATTTTTGCTGCGCCACGAAGGTGCCCGAGCCCTGGCGCCGGGTCAGCACGGCTTCGGCGGTCAGTTCGCGCACGGCGCGGTTGACGGTCATGCGCGAGACGCCGAATTGCTTGACCAGGGCTTGCTCGGAGGGGATCACATCGCCTTCCTTCCAGTGGCCGGCGGCGATTTGCGCCAGCAGGTAATCCTTGATGCGCTGAAAGATGGGAGTATTGTTGTCTTGCTGTGGTTGGTCGTCCAAACTTGTCTCCGGGCGTAGGTGCCTTGCAATTCTAGCATCGGGGTGGCCGAATTCAAAAGCAAGAGCCGGAGTGCGGCAGCGGCCCGGCCTGCCTATGATGGCCACATCGATTGATCACGTGGAGCAAGGCCATGAGCAAGTCCAAATACCTGAACGATGAGATGCGCTGGGCGGCGGTGCAGCGGCGCGATGCGGCAGCCGACGGCGAGTTCTTTTATTCCGTGCGCACGACGGGCGTGTATTGCCGGCCATCGTGCGGGGCGCGGCCGGCGCTGCGCGCCAATGTCGCCTTCCACGCCTCGACCGCGGACGCGGAGGCGGCCGGTTTCCGCGCCTGCATGCGCTGCAAGCCGGACCAGCCGCCGCTGGCCGAGCGCCACGCGGCCATGGTGGCGGAAATGTGCCGCCTGATCGACGCTGCCGAGTCCGGGCCGGACCTGGCGGCGCTGGCCGAGGCGGCGGGCATGAGCCGCTTCCATTTTCACCGCATCTTCAAGTCGGTGACGGGGCTGACGCCGAAGGCTTACGCGGCCGCGTCGCGCCAGCAGCGCATGCAGAGCGGGCTGGCGGCCGAGGCGTCGGTGACGGATGCTATTTATGCCGCGGGCTTCAATTCCTCCGGCCGCTTTTATGCGGCCACGCCGGGCGCGCTGGGCATGACGCCGTCCGCCTTCCGCGCCGGTGGCGCCGGGGCGCGCATCCGCTTCGCCATCGCGCAATGCTCGCTGGGCGCGATCCTGGTCGCCAGCACGGACAAGGGGATTTGCTCGATCCTGATGGGCGACGATCCGGACGCGCTGGCGCGCGACCTGCAGGACCGTTTCCCCAGGGCGGAGCTGGTCGGCGCGGAGCCGGAATATGACCGCCTGGTGGCGCAGGTGATCGGCTTCGTCGAGGCGCCCGAGATCGGGCTCGATCTGCCGCTGGATGTGCGCGGGACGGCTTTCCAGCAGCGCGTGTGGCAGGCCTTGCGCGAGATCCCGGCGGGACGCACGGTGACCTACAGCGAACTGGCCGCGATCGTCGGCGCACCGCGCGGCGCCCGCGCCGTCGCCGGCGCCTGCGCGGCCAACGCGATCGCCGTCGCCATTCCCTGCCACCGCGTGGTGCGCAACGACGGGTCGATTTCCGGCTACCGCTGGGGCGTCGAGCGCAAGGCCGCACTGCTCGAGCGCGAGGGATCGAAATGAGCGCCCGCGCCGCCACTGCGACCCCACCCGCCGACGAGCGCTCGGCCGACGCCGCGGCGCTGTCCGCCGGGCGGGCGCGC
>DASWYX010000724.1:0-2876 GCA_036404755.1 Pseudoduganella sp. | reverse complement strand
GCCTGGTCGCGTTCCAGGTGGACCAGGATGGTGGCGATGATCTGCGGGTGCTCGTTGCGGATCAGTTCGGCAACGGATTGCGAATCCATCCACTTCAGCGATTCGATACCGGACGCATCCTTGCCGCCCAGGATGCGCGACAGCAGCACGGAAGCCTTGTCGTCGCCCAGGGCCTTGGTCAGCACCTGGCGGATGTATTCGTCGGAATCCAGGCCCACGGTGGAGGCGGCCGCATACTGGTCGCGGAAATCGTCCAGCGTGTTGACCACCATTTCATGCGGCACGTTCTTCATGGTCGCCATCGCGGCGCCCAGCTTCAGCACTTCGCGCGGGCCGAGGAATTTCATCACTTCGGCCGCTTCGCCTTCGCCCATCGCCAGCATCAGGATGGCGGCCTTCTGCAGGCCGGTGTTCTCGTTAGTCATTGTTGCCTATCCATTCCTTGATGACGTTGGCGACGATGCGCGGATCTTCCATCGCGAGCTTCTTGGCCAGCGCCAGGTTGTCGCGGTAGGTGCGCGCCGTATTTTCTTCCATTTCGGCGATTTCCTGCGCCAGCATTTCTTCCGGCGTCGGGCCGCTGGGTGCTTCGATGACTTCCTCTTCCGGTTCGGGTTCCGGCTCGTTGATTTCGTCGATCTTCTTGAAGACCGGACGCATCATCGGGCGCACGATACGCAGCAGGATGTAGAGCAGGATCAGGGCCGTGATCAGGAACTTCGCCAGTTCCTTGGCCAGCGGCAGGTTGGCCGGATCGCGCCACCATTCCAGCGGCGGCTCCGGCGCCTTGTCCACGCCGTCGAACGGGGCGTTGGCCACGCTGACCGAGTCGCCTCGCTCCTGGTTGTAGCCCATCGCTTCACGCACCAGGCTGTTGATCTTCGCCATCTCTTCCGCACTCAGCGGACGGATGGTGACTTTGCCATCCTTGCCGACGATACGGCGGTAGTTTACTACGACGCCCACGGTCATGCGCTTCAGGCCGGCCATGGCTTTCTGCTCGTAGCGCACGGTCTTGTCGACTTCGTAATTGGTCGTCGATTCCTTGTGCGACGGGCCGGCGTTGGCGGTTGCCGCCGTGCCCGGCTGGCCCGGCGCCGGTGCGGTGCCTGGCGGGTTGGTGGTCAGCGGCGCGGTGGCCGTGCCCGGTGGCTGGTTGGACAGGGCGCCCGGCACGCCGCTTGGATTCGCATTCGGATTGCCCGAGGTCTCGCTGCTCTGCTGGCTGCGAATGGCGGACGCGGCGGGCGGGGAATTCGGCTTGTAGGATTCGGCGGCCTGCTCGACGGCGGAGAAGTCCACGTCCGCCACGGCTTCCGCGCGCACATTGCCTTCGCCCACGATAGGGGAAATGATCGATTCGACCTGCTTGATCACCTGCTTCTGCAGTTCCTGCACGTACTTGAGCTGGCTGGCGTCCAGGTTCTTGGCGTTGTTGCCGGCCGCGCCATTCTTGTTCAGATCGGACACCAGGTTGCCGTTCTGGTCGACCACGGTCACATTGGCCGGGCTCAGCTCGGGCACGGAGGAGGCCACCAGGTGCACGATGGCGCTGGTCTGGGCCGGATCGATGACGCGGTTCGGATGCAGGTTCAGCAGCACGGATGCAGTCGGCTTCTGCTGGTCGCGCACGAACACGGACGGCTTCGGCAGCGCCAGGTGCACGCGCGCCGATTCGACGGCGGCGATCGACTGGATCGACCGCGCCAGCTCGCCTTCCAGCGCACGCTGGTAATTGACCTGTTCCAGGAACTGGGACACGCCCAGCTTCTGGTTTTCCATCAGTTCGAAGCCCACGTTGCCGCCCTTGGGCAAGCCCTGTGCCGCCAGCTTCAGGCGCACGTCATGGACTTGCTCGGATGGCACGAGAATGGCGTTACCGCCTTCGGAGAACTTGTGCTTGACCTGCATCTGGTCCAGCGCCGCCGTGATGGCGCCGCCGTCGCGGTCGCTGAAGTTGGAGAACAGGACCTTGTAGTCCGGCTCCTTGTTCCACAGCCACAGGATCAGCACCACGGCCAGGATGCCGGCAACCGCCGCGCCCCGCGCCAGGTTCTTGCCCATCGGGGTCTGGAGGAAGGCAAAACGTCCGGCCGGCTGGGCGGTCTGGGCGTCCGGTGCGTCGATATCGAGTTGTTCGGCGGCTGCTGCCATGGGTTTATCTGTGTGGGGTTATGGGCCTGTTGCACATTATCAGGCGCTGTTGCGCTCTTTAAAGGCTTGAAAAGAAGGCCGTTTCCCGTCCTGCTTGTTGCCAGCGGCTTGCTCTGGCTGCCGTATTCTGGAAGCCTGACAGTAGGCATATATTGTAGCTCGGTAACAGGCGCTTGAAGTGTCGTTGTTCCGCTACAGCAACAGAATGGAGTAGATGATGAGAACAGGCGGCATCGACAACAGCCAGATCCAGGCCATGATCGCCCAGCTGAAGGCGGCGGCCACGCGCCCGCAAGCCACGCCGCCGGCGATCCAGACCGAGAAGCCGGCCTCCAAGGTCGATTTTTCCCAGGCGCTCAAGGGCGCGCTGGACACGGTCGCGGCCTCGCAAAACACGGCAGAAGGGCTCAGCAAGCGCTTCCAGATGGGCGACGATTCGGTGAATTTATCGGATGTGATGATCGCGCAGCAGAAGGCGGCGATTAATTTCCAGGCAACGATGCAGGTGCGTAATAAGCTGGTGCAGGCCTATCACGACATCATGAACATGCAGATTTAAAGTCGGGGTCAGCTCTGTCATTTGGACACGCGAGCCTATTCTTTGATCAGGCTCAATACGCCGAAATGCGCGTTTTTGCGTATTGATGCGCGTCAAATGTTAGCGCTCGCTGTCCAAATGACAGAGCTGACCCCGAATTTCGCGGCCGGAATGTGCCGTGGCC
>DASWYX010000723.1:0-2478 GCA_036404755.1 Pseudoduganella sp. | reverse complement strand
CGCTGCGGCCCATGGTGGGCGCAGACGGCAACGTGAACAGCGTGGTGGCGGTGTTCTCGGACATCAGCCAGCGCCGCCAGGCCGAACACGCGCTGCAGGAAATGCACCACAAGCTGGAAGTGCGGGTCGTGCAGCGCACGGCCGAACTGCTGCACGCGAACGGCCAGTTGCGCCAGCTCTCGGCCCATCTGGCGTCCGTCAAGGAAGAAGAGCGCAAGCGCATCGCGCGCGAGATCCACGATGAATTGGGACAGAACCTGCTGGCGCTGCGCCTGGACATCTCGCTGCTGCATGCGCGCGTGGGCGATCACGATACGCGCCTGGGCCGGCGCGTGACCGCCGCCCTGGCCACCATCGATGCCACGCTGCGCAGCGTGCGCGGCATCATGAACGACCTGCGCCCGGCCGTGCTGGATTTGGGCCTGGCGGCAGCGCTGGAATGGCTGGTCAACGATTTCCGCAACCGTTGCGGCATCGACTGCCGCCTGCGCATGCCGCATGACGTGGCGTTCGTCCGAGTCGACGCCGAAACCGCCGTGGTGCTGTTCAGGATCGTGCAGGAGTCCCTGCAGAATGTGCTGCGCCATGCGCGCGCCAGCTATGTGGAAGTGGCGCTGGAGGAACTGGGCGACGAGATCATGCTCTCCGTGGAGGACAATGGCGTCGGCATCGCGCCCCAGCACCGCAACAAATCGGGCTCCTTCGGCCTGATCGGCATCGCCGAGCGGGTGGACGCGCTGCGCGGCACGCTGCACCTGCATGACTATGAACCGGGCGCCGGCACGCGGCTGTCCGTGCGCCTGCCGCTGCCGCCTGGTTGACAGATAGTCCATAGTCAGGGTTCCCCTTAAGCCTTATACTGCCGGGGCTTTTTCCATAACAGGGGACCATGTTGATCAAAAATCTTATCATCCCGGCCATGCTGCTGGCGGTGTACTCACCCGTACACGCCGACGAAGGCCAATGGCAGCCACACCAGCTGCCGCAGTTGAAGGCGGAACTGAAACGCATCGGCATCACCATCCCGGCCGAACAGCTGGCCGACCTGTCGAAGCATCCCATGAGCGCCATCGTGTCGCTGGCCGGCTGCTCGGCATCCTTCGTGTCCCCTGATGGCCTGGTGGTCACCAACCACCACTGCGCCTATGGCGCCATCCAGCGCAATTCGACCGCTGAAAAGAATTACATCGCCAACGGCTTCCTGGCCAGGACCCGCGCCGAAGAACTGCCGGGCGGCCCCACGTCCCACGTCTATGTGACCGACAAGGTGGAAAACGTGACGGCCCGCGTACTGGAAGGCCTGGACAAGCTGTCCGGCCGCGCGCGCCATGAAGCCGTCGAATCCCGCATCAAGGCCCTGATCGCCGAATGCGAAACCGACAAGAGCTACCGCTGCTCCGTGCCCGCCTTCCACCGCGGCGCCGAGTACTACCGCATCCGCCAGATGATGATCCGCGACGTGCGCCTGGTGTATGCACCGGCTGAATCCATCGGCAACTACGGCGGCGATATCGACAACTACGAGTGGCCGCGCCACACCGGCGACTATTCCTTCCTGCGCGCCTACGTGGGCAAGGATGGCAAGCCGGCCGACCCGTCGCCGGACAATGTGCCTTACAAGTCGAAGGACTTCCTGGTGGTGTCCGCCGAAGGGCTGAAGAATGGCGATCCTATCCTGCTGGCCGGCTATCCGGGCCGCACCAGCCGCTACAAGCTGCCGTCCGAGATCCGCTACGCGCGCGACCTGAGCTACCCGCTGCAGGTGGCCGAATTCCAGGCCGACCTGGACACCATCGATGCCGCCACCAAGGGCAACGAAGGCAATGTGGTGCGCTATGCCTCCGTGGTCAAGTCCATCAACAACCGCATGAAGAAGACCCAGGGCCTGCTGGACGGCTTCGCGCGCAAGGACATCGCCGCCATCAAGGATGTGCAGGACGCCGATTTCCGCGCCTGGTACGCAAAGCAGCCGGGCGTGTCGAAGGCCATGCTGGCCGAGCTGGATGCCGTGATCGCCGCCGACATGGCGCTGTCCGATGAGGAATTCGCCTGGAACGTGGCCACCAACAGCGATCTGTTCAAGAGCGCGCGCACCCTGTACCGCCTGGCGCAGGAGCGCAGGAAGCCGGATGCCGAGCGTGAATCCGGCTACCAGCAGCGCGACGTGAGCTTCATCAAGGCCCGCCTTGCCCGCCTGGAGCAGTCGTATGTGGGCTCCGTGGACCAGGCGCGCTATGCCGCCGGCCTGCAGCGCTACGCGCAGCTGAAGGCGCACCCGCAAGGCCTGGACGCGCTGCTGCCTGCCGCTGCCGACGTGCCGGCGCTGTACGGCGCGTCGAAGCTGGGGGATACCGCGACCCGCCTGGCGCTGATGGACAAGGATGTGGAAGCCTTCACCCGCTCCGACGACCCCTTCATCAAGCTGGCGGTCAAGCTGGACGCCATCGGCCAGTCGCTGGAAGAGCGCCGCAAGGAAGT
>DASWYX010000722.1:0-2607 GCA_036404755.1 Pseudoduganella sp. | reverse complement strand
GTCAGGGGAGGATGGAAGTAAGAGGAAAGTTCGATATCGTCGTAGCCGACAACGGCCACGTCTTCGGGCACAACCCGTCCCTGCTCGCGCAGAGCATTAATCACGGTCATGGCCAGCAGGTCGGAGCAGGCAAACACCGCGTCATACTCAACGCCGCGCGACGCCAGCTCGGCCACCGCCTCGCGTCCGCCCTCGGGGAGGAAGGACGCCGGCACGCACAGCGCTGGATCGGCCGCAAGACCGGCCGCGCGCAAGGCATCGCAATACCCCCGATAGCGCTGCTCGACCTCGGGCAGCCGCGTATCGCCAAGGAAGGCGATGCGTCGGCGCCCCAGCGCCAGCAAATGCTCGCAAGCCAGGCGTCCGCCGGACACGTTATCGCCGCCGACGGTGCAATACAGCTGCTGCGGCAGCTGCGCGCCCCATACGACGATAGGCACATGCCGCGCCGCCAGCTCATTCAGCTGGTCGTGGTGCCCCCACTGACCGATCAGGATGATGCCGATCACGCGGCCCGTGTCGAAAGGCGTGGCCGCGGAATCCAGCTGGTCCGCATCCACGCGCGACAACAGCATATCGAAGCCCTGCTCCGTCAGCGCATCGGCCAGCGAGCCGATCATCGACAGGAAGAAGGGATCCGACAGGCTCTGGTGCACCTTCGCATCCGAAGGCACGACCACGCCCACGGTGCGGTTCTGCTTCAGCCGCAGGTTCTGCGCGCCGACATTGATGGTGTATTTCAGCGACCGCGCCAGCTCCAGGATGCGGGTGCGCGTTTCTTCGTTGACCAGCTTGCTGCCCGCCAGCGCACGCGACACGGTGGACGTCGATACGCCCGCCAGTCGCGCGATATCCGCCATCTGCAGGCGGTCCTGGGAAGGCAGCTTGGCCATGCGGGCGGCGGCTCAGGCCACGGGGATGGTGTCTTTGAACGAGGCGCGTTCGGACAGCTTGTCGAACAGCTTGCCCAGGTTCGGATGATCGCCGCGCCAGTCGATTTCCGGGAAACGGAAGCTGAGCCAGCCCAGGCAGCAACCGACCGCCACATCGGCCAGCGAATAATGGTTGCTGGCGCACCAGTTGGCCTCGCCCAGGCGTTCGGACATTTCGGCCAGGCCCAGCTCCACTTTCTTCATCTGGCGCACAATCCACTCTTCGCTCTGCTGGGCGGCCGGACGCAGCGTGCGCTCCAGGCGCACCAGTACGCCGGCGTCCAGCACGCCGTCGGCCAGGGCTTCCCAGCATTTGATGTCGGCGCGCTCACGGCCATTCGGGGCGAGCAGCTTGCACACCGGCGTCAGGGTGTCCAGATACTCGACGATCACGCGCGAATCCTGCATCACGTAACCATCTTCCATGATGAGGCATGGGACCTTGCCCAGCGGGTTCAGTTGCTGGATCTTCGTTTCCGGGACCCAGACGTTTTCCAGTTCAAAGTGGTAGTCGAGTTTCTTTTCCGCCAGCACCACGCGCACCTTGCGCACGTAAGGACTGGTGTGTGAACCGATAAGTTTCATAGAGGCCAAGAGTGGAGAGTTAGATAGCAGTATAACATCGAGGTTCCGCGCTTTGGCGCAGCGCAGCGAGCGGGAGTGGCATCCGCGCCAATGGTAAAATCTTCTTTTTTCCAGCCTCTCCCTTCCTCATTATGACTAGCCCTTACTCCACCTTGTCGGCCCTGTCCCCACTGGACGGCCGCTATGCCTCGAAAACCGACAAGCTGCGTCCCATCCTGTCCGAAGCCGGCTTCATGCACCACCGCGTGAAGGTGGAAATCTCCTGGCTGCAGGCCCTGTCGCTGGCCGGTTTCGACGAGATCAAGCCTTTCTCGCCAGCCGCCACCGCCCTGCTGGACAAGCTGGCCGCCGAATTCACCGAAGCGGACGCCGCCCGCATCAAGGAAATCGAAGCCGTCACCAACCATGACGTGAAGGCCGTGGAGTACTGGCTGAAAGAGAAAGTGAAGGACGTGCCGGAGCTGGTGGCCGCCTCCGAATTCATCCACTTCGCCTGCACCTCGGAAGACATTAATAACACTTCCCACGGCATGATGCTGAAAGCTGCACGCGACGGCGTGATGGTACCGGCCCTGAACGGCCTGGTCGCCAGGCTGAAGGACATCGCCCACGCCAACGCCGAACTGCCGATGCTGTCGCGCACCCACGGCCAGACCGCCAGCCCGACCACCCTGGGCAAGGAGTTCGCGAACGTGATCGCCCGCCTGCAGCGCGCCATCGAGCGCATCGCCAAGGTGCAAATCCTGGGCAAGATGAACGGCGCCGTGGGCAACTACAACGCCCACCTGTCCGCCTACCCCTCCTTCGACTGGCCGGCTTTCTCGAAGAAAGTGATCGAGGAGCGCCTGGGCCTGGTGTTCAACCCGTACACCATCCAGATCGAACCGCACGACTACATGGCTGAACTGTTCGACGCCTTCGCCCGCGCCAACACCATCCTGCTGGACCTGAACCGCGATATCTGGACGTATGTGTCCCTGGGCTACTTCAAGCAGAAGCTGAAGGCCGGCGAGATCGGTTCGTCGACCATGCCGCACAAAGTGAATCCGATCGACTTCGAGAACTCGGAAGGCAACCTGGGCCTGGCCAA
>DASWYX010000721.1:0-4866 GCA_036404755.1 Pseudoduganella sp. | reverse complement strand
ATGGCGGCAGCATTCCTGCCGATTTTCCACCTCGTGCCAGTGCAGAAGACGCACGGCGGATCAATACGGACAATCGTCCCATTTCACCGGGTGAAATAGCGGTCGGCGTCGTTATCGGGCGCGCTTCCGAATATTTCGATTTCTTTGTATATGCCATCGCTTCGGTACTGGTATTCCCTTCCCTGTTCTTCCCCTTCGAGGGGCGGCTGGAAGGAACGCTGTACGCCTTTACCATTTTCTCGTTCGCCTTCATTGCCCGTCCGATCGGCACGGTGCTGTCGATGGCAATCCAGCGGCGCTACGGGCGCGAAGTCAAACTGACCATTGCCCTCTTCCTGCTGGGCTCGACCACGGCCGGCATCGCCTTCCTGCCGCCGTATTCCGAACTGGGCTTTAACGCCATCATCATCCTGTCGCTGCTGCGCATTGGGCAAGGCCTGGCGCTGGGCGGCTCGTGGGACGGCCTGCCGTCGCTGCTGGCACTGAATGCGCCGGAAAACAAGCGCGGCTGGTATGCGATGCTGGGCCAGCTGGGCGCACCGGTGGGCTTCTTCATCGCCGCCGGCCTGTTCTGGTACCTGATTTCCGCACTGGACAACCTGGACTTCATGGAATGGGGCTGGCGCTATCCCTTCTATGTCGCCTTCGCCATCAACGTGGTCGCGCTGTTCGCCCGCCTGCGCCTGATTTCCACCAACGAATTCACGCACCTGCTGGAAGAACGCGAACTGCAGCCGGTCAGCATCAGCGAAATGACGCACTCGCAGGGCCGCAACGTGCTCATCGGCGCCCTCGCCGCGCTGGCCAGCTATGCGCTGTTCCACCTGGTCACGGTGTTCCCGCTGTCCTGGATCAGCCTGTATTCGCCGCGTTCGGTGGAAGGTTTCCTGGCCACCGAAATGGCTGGCGTGATCCTGATGGCCGGGGCGGTGGTGGCGTCCGGCCTGATCGCCGACCGCTTCGGCCGCCGCCGCACGCTGGGCACGCTGGCTATCCTGATCGCCCTCTTCAGCGCCTTCGTGCCGATGCTGCTGAACGGCGGCGAAGCGGGACAGGACGCCTTCATCCTGCTCGGCTTCACCCTGCTCGGCCTGTCCTACGGCCAGGCAGCCGGCGCCGTGACCGCCAATTTCCCCGCCAAATTCCGCTACACCGGCGCGGCGCTGACGTCCGACCTGGCATGGCTGGTCGGCGCAGGCTTCGCTCCGCTGGTCGCGCTGGGCGTATCCGCCAAGTTCGGCCTGGCTTACGTCGGCCTCTACCTGCTGTCCGGCGCAGTCTGCTCTCTGGCCGCCCTCAGCCTGAACCGCGCGCTGGACATCAAGAACTGAGCAAGAACTGAGCCGCGCCCCACGCGATGCAAAAAGCCGGGTTCGTCCCGGCTTTTTTTATTTCCCACGGGTTTCCACGTGGGCGGTCCGCGCCGCGCTGCCCCGCCGGGCCTAGCTTGACGGGCCTTAGGATTGCCTAGTCCCCCTCAGCCTTCCTGGCCAGGTTTTCGCGCACGTGCTGCAACAGCGACTGCAGGCTGCTGCGCTGCTGCGCGCTCAAGCCGGCGAGCGCCAGTTCGGATAAGTGCTCACCCTGCACATGCACCTCATCAAACAAAGCCTGTCCTTGCCGCGACAGCGAAAGGCGCGTGATGCGGCGGTCGGCCGGGTCGGCGTCGGCGTCGACCAGCCCGGCGTCGCGCAGGCCGCGCAGCAGCCTGGCGACCTGCCCCTTGTCCCGCCCTGAATGCGCGACCAGATCGCTTTGCGTGCAGGCCGCATGGCGAGCGATGAAGCGCAGCGCGCGAAACTCCATCGGCCCCAGCTCCTGCGTGCCCTCGCGCAGGGAACGGAACTGCTGCGACCTGTAGAGATGCGTGATCGAATGAATGGTTTCAAAAATTTCGCTGTCAGCGGATGGCTTAAATTTGGTTGACATAATCAACTAATATCGGAATAATGGATGACATTATCAACCATCTGGGATGAATATGGAACTATCCGCAAAAACCGGCGTTCAGCGCGTCCGCCATGAAATCCGTCAGCGCGACATTACGGTCACGCGCATCGAGCAACTGGCGCCTGATTACCTGAGCATCACCTTCGGCGGCGAAGCGCTGGAGGGCTTCACTTCACTGTCCTTCGACGATCACCTGAAATTCATCCTCTCCAATGACGAGGAATCACGTGTGTGGCGCGACTACACGCCGCAGCACTTCAATCCGGCCACGCGCGAGCTGACGCTGGAATTTGCCCTGCATGAGAATGGCGCCGCAACGGACTGGGCGCGTGCGGCGGCAATAGGCGCATCCGTCACGATTGCCGGCCCGCGCGGTTCGATGGTCATCCCCGTCGATTACGACTGGCATCTACTGGCCGGTGACGCCACCGCGCTGCCGGCCATTCGCCGCCGCCTGGCCGAATTGCCTGCCAGCGCGAAAGTGATCGTCATCGCCAGCGGCGACGACAGCGGTTCGCTGCTGCCCTCCTCCTCGCAACATCTCCAGGTCCAGCGCGTCGCTGACGATGAGGAAATGGTCGCAGCCGTGCGCGCACTCGACCTGCCGGCCGGACTCGGCTACTGCTGGTGCGCGGGCGAAGCCTCCGCAATGAAACAGTTGCGCGACATCCTGGCCAGCGAAAAACAGCATCCGAGGAACGCCATGCGCGTGGCCGCCTACTGGAAAAAAGGTGTTTCAAGCCATCACGAGAACCTGGAGTGAGGTCCTAGAATGCCTATAGCTTCCCCAGTTCCGCACGGACTTTGTCGACGCTGATGCCGACCTGCTTGACCACCAGCTCCAGGCGGTCACGCGAAATACCGAACGTCAGCGTCCAATAGCGCACATCGCGCTCTTCGTTGAGATTGATTCGAAATGGGTCCCTTGGACCTTTTTTGGAAAGATCACGCATGATTTTGCTCCCGCAGTCTTTCACGCTAGCGTAACCTACGCCGCCATCTTCACCGTTCGGCCACTCACTTAAGCACTGCCGACACGTGCGCCGGTTCAGCAATGGGCTCAGTAACATTCCTCTATCAACGAGGAGAATCATCATGCCCAGAGGAGCCAGCCCCAAGCGCGAACGCGAGTATAAAAAGCTGGAGCGCAAGTTCAAGAAGGAAAAACGCTACGCCGGCCGCGAAGAGGAAGTAGCGGCCCGGATTGTCAACAAGCAGCGAGCCGAGAGCGGCGAAACCGAGCATCGCCACCAGCCGCCGCGCCGAACCACCTCACGGCGCAAGAGCCGGACCAGAAGGCGCACAACCCGCCGCTGAAGCCAGCGCCCCACCTGAAAACGTCCTGTACACCACAATGTGAAATGCGGTCTTCACATTGCGGGAAATCGCATTGCAGCGCAAAATACCCTCCAGTTCATTGCGCGAAAAGGCTTTCCACATCATGGAAATTAATATTTAAGTTATTGAAAATAAAGGATAAAATTTAAGTTATATGTCTTATATAAGACATGGAGCAAAGCAAAAAGATGGCCTATCATTATTCCAACAGCTTCCCCTTTCTTAACCCGCTTTTTGCTAGGAATATGACCATGTCCCAATACCAAGACGACATCCAGGCCATCGCAGGCCTGAAGAACAAAAACGGCAGCGCCTGGAACGCGATCAGCCCGGAAGCGGCTGCCCGCATGCGCGCCCAGAACCGTTTCAAGACCGGCCTGGATATCGCGCGCTACACGGCGAAGATCATGCGCGCCGACATGGCCCGTTACGATGCCGATCCATCCCAGTACACCCAGTCCCTCGGCTGCTGGCATGGTTTCATCGGACAGCAAAAAATGATTTCGGTGAAGAAGCACTTCAACAGCACCGACCGCCGCTACCTCTACCTGTCCGGCTGGATGATCGCCGCCCTGCGTTCCGAGTTCGGTCCGCTGCCTGACCAGTCGATGCACGAAAAAACCGCCGTGTCGGCCCTGATCAAGGAGCTGTACACCTTCCTGCGCCAGGCCGATGCGCGCGAACTGGGCGGCCTGTTCCGCCAGCTGGACGCCGCCCAGGGCGATGCCAGGAAAGCGATCCAGGACAAGATCGACAACCACGTCACCCACGTGGTGCCGATCATTGCCGACATCGATGCCGGCTTCGGCAACGCCGAGGCGACCTACCTGCTGGCCAAGCAGATGATCGAAGCGGGCGCCTGCTGCATCCAGCTGGAAAATCAGGTGTCCGACGAGAAGCAGTGCGGCCACCAGGACGGCAAGGTCACCGTGCCGCATGAAGACTTCCTGGCCAAGATCCGCGCCGTGCGCTACGCCTTCCTCGAACTGGGCGTGGACGATGGCATCATCGTGGCCCGTACCGATTCGCTGGGCGCCGGCCTCACCAAGCAGATCGCCGTCACCCGCGAGCCGGGCGACCTGGGCGACCTGTACAACTCCTTCCTCGACTGCGAAGAAGTGACGGCCGATTCCGTCAACAGCGGCGATGTGCTGATCAAGCGCGACGGCAAGCTGATGCGTCCTAAGCGCCTGCCGAGCAACCTGTTCCAGTTCCGCTCCGGCACCGGCGAAGCGCGTTGCGTGCTCGACTGCATCACCTCGCTGCAGAACGGCGCCGACCTGCTGTGGATCGAAACCGAGAAACCGCACATCGGCCAGATCGGCGGCATGGTCAAGGAAATCCGCAAGGTGATCCCGAACGCCAAGCTGGTCTACAACAACAGCCCGTCCTTCAACTGGACCCTGAACTTCCGCCAGCAGACCTACGACCGCTGGAAGAACGAAGGCCAGGACGTGTCGGCCTACGACCGCGCCGCGCTGATGAACGCCGAGTACGACGCCACCCCGCTGGCAGCGGATGCGGACGAGAAGATCCGCACCTTCCAGGCCGACGCGGCCCGCGAAGCAGGGATCTTCC
>DASWYX010000720.1:0-5023 GCA_036404755.1 Pseudoduganella sp. | reverse complement strand
GTTGGCGCAGCGGGCGTCATGCCGCCCAGTTCGCGCAGCAGGGTCTTGAAGCCGTACTTGCTGAAGAAGGCCAGCAGCAGCTCGCGGTCCTCGCTTTTCGCCACCAGCGATTCGGAAATCGACATCATGTGCTGGGTCAGGTCGCAATCGGTCTTCACCGTGATCAGCTGGCGGCCCTGCGGCAGCCATTCCAGCGCGGCGCGCAGGTTGGCGCCGACCACGCCGCCGATCTTGTCGGCGTTGGCCATGATGCCGTCCAGGCTGTCGTACTCCTGCAGCCATTTCAGCGCCGTCTTCGGGCCGCACTTGGCCACGCCCGGCACGTTGTCGACGGTGTCGCCGATCAGGGTCAGGTAGTCGATGATGCGGTTGGGCGGCACGCCGAACTTGGCCAGCACGCCCGCCTCGTCCAGCTTTTCGTTGGTCATCGTGTTGATCAGGGTGACTTTGGACGTGACCAGCTGGGCCAGGTCCTTGTCGCCGGTGGAGATGATCACGTCCATGCCATTCTTCTCGGCGGTGACGGACAAGGTGCCGATCACGTCGTCGGCCTCGACGCCGTCGACCATCAGGATGGGCCAGCCCATGGCGCGCACCGCTTCGTGGATCGGCTCGATCTGCAGGCGCAGGTCGTCCGGCATGGCCGCGCGGGTGGCCTTGTACTCGGGGTACATATCGTCGCGGAAGGTCTTGCCCTTGGCGTCGAACACGCAGGCGATGTAGGCGGCCGGGTAGTCGGCGCGCAGGCGGCGCAGCATATTGACCATGCCGTGCATGGCGCCGGTGGGATAGCCATCGGGGCTGCGCAGGTCGGGCAGGGCGTGGAAGGCACGGTAAAGATAGCTGGAACCGTCGACAAGCAGCAGAGTGGTTTGCATATTACGGAAATATCTGTAGCGGAAAACTCAATATTCCATTATCGCAGAGTTTTGGCTGGCAGCTTTTGGTCAGTTTGTTACAATGAACTCTATAACAAACCACCGCGAACATACCCATCATGCGCGCCTCCGCCCTCTGGCCTGCCCTGGCCCTGTCCCTGCTGGCTACCGCCGCTGCCGCCCAACAGGCGCCCAGCAAGGCCCCGCCGCAACTCGAAAAAATCGAGGAAGTGGACAATCCGATCACGGTGACCACCAAGCCGGCGCCGGACAAGAAGGTGGAAGACAAGCGCGAAGGCGGCCGCATCACCGAAACCAAGGTGAAGAGCGGCAAGAGCACCTACACGGTCAAGCAAGCACCGCCTGCCGGTAGCGCCCTGCAGGGCGATACCATGGGCCAGGCCATCCGCGGCCCGGCCTGGACGGTGATGGAGTTCGACATCGCCTCCAAGAAGAAAAAACGCAGTGCGGAAGGCGCCGCCGCCGCGGAAGAAGCGGCCGACGCACCGCCGCCACCGCCCCAGCCCGCCGGCAACGCGCGCTGAGCACCGCGGCGCGGCCCACCCGCACGCGCCGCACGATTAGCCCCCCCGATCAATTTAACTGGTTTCTCATGGCAGTATTTACCCCGGTCACTCTGGATGACATCCGCCAGTGGATTTCGCAGTTCCCTCTTGGCAAAGCCGTAGCGCTCAAAGGCATCGCTTCCGGCATCGAAAACAGCAACTTCTTTCTGACCACCGACGCTGGCGAGTATGTGCTCACCATCTTCGAAAACCTCAGTTTTGAACAGCTCCCCTTCTACCTGCGGCTGATGCGCCACCTGGCCGAGCACGGCGTACTGGTGCCGGCGCCGGTGCCCAATGCGGACGGCGCCCTGTGCGTGCCGCTGCACGGCAAACCGGCCGCCATCGTCTCGAAGCTGGAAGGCAGCTCGCAGCTGGACCCGCAGCCGGTGCACTGCGCCGCGGTGGGCGCCATGCTGGCAAAAATGCACCTGGCGGGACAGGACTTCCCGCTGCAGCAGCCCAACCTGCGCGGCATCGACTGGTGGCATGAAGCCGTGCCGGCCGTGCTGCCCTTCCTGTCGCCGGCCGAAGCGGACCTGCTGCGCGCCGAAATGGCGTTCCAGGACGCGTTCCACGCCTCGCCCAGCTACGCGGCACTGGCGCAGGGCCCGGTCCACGCCGACCTGTTCCGCAACAATGTGATGTTCGACGGCGAGCGCCTGACCGGCTTCTTCGACTTTTACTTTGCCGGCTGCGATACCTGGCTGTTCGACGTGGCGGTGACCGTCAACGACTGGTGCATCGACCTGCAGACGGGCGTGCTGGACGAAGCGCGCGTGCGCGCCATGCTGGACGCCTACCACGCCGTGCGCCCCTTCACGGCCGAGGAGCAGCAAGGCTGGCAAGCCTGCCTGCGCGCCGGCGCGCTGCGCTTCTGGCTGTCGCGCCTGTACGACCTGCACCTGCCGCGCGAAGCGGAAATGCTGACGCCGCACGATCCGGGCCATTTCGAACGCATCCTGCGCGAACGCATCGCCGTGGCCGCGCCCGCCCTGATCCGATGAGCAAATTGCCCGCCAGCGCCGGCTGGGACTGGATCCGGCAAGGTTTCGCGCTGTTCCGCAAGCAGCCCGGCGGCCTGTTCATGCTCTTCCTCGGCTATATGCTGATGGTGATCATCCTCGGCCTGATCCCCGTGCTGGGCCAGTTCCTGCCGGTGGCGCTGATGCCGGTGTTTACCGTCGTCTTCATGCAAGCCTGCGCCCAGATCGACCAGCAGAAACGCATTACGCCAATGCTGCTGGCCGAGGGCTTCAGGCATCCGAAGGTGGGCACGCTGGTGGGCCTGGGCGTGCTCTACATCGTGGTGGCGGCCCTGGCGCTGGGCGTCTCCACGCTGGCCGACGATGGCGTGTTCATGAAACTGGTCACCGGCCGCGTGCAGCCGGACGCCAAGGAAGTGCTGGAATCGAATGCCGGCAGCGCCATGCTGCTGGCCATGCTGCTCTACCTGCCGGCCATGATGGCCTTCTGGTTTGCCGCGCCGCTGGTCGCCTGGCAGCGCATGGGCCTGTTCAAGGCCATGTTCTACAGTTTCTTCGCCGTGCTGCGCGCGCTGCGCGCCTTCCTGCTCTTCCTGTTCAGCTGGTTCGGCATCGCCCTCCTGTGCACCCAGCTGGTGTTCCTGGTCTTCGGCCGCAGCGGCGCCGGCATGTCGCTGCTGACGCCGGTGTGGATGGTGCTGACCATCATCGTGCAGTGCTCGCTGTACGCCAGCTACCGCCAGATCTTCGGCGCGCCCGCGGAGCCGCCGCCGGTATAATGGCGGGATGCAAAATCTTCTCCACAACCTCAATCCCGAACAGCTGCAAGCCGTTACCCTGCCGTCACAAAACGCCCTGATCCTGGCTGGCGCCGGATCGGGCAAGACGCGCGTGCTGACCACCCGCATCGCCTGGCTGATCCAGACCGGCCAGGTATCGCCGTCCGGGATACTGGCGGTTACGTTTACCAACAAGGCGGCCAAGGAAATGCTGAGCCGCCTGTCGGCGATGTTGCCAATCAATACACGCGGCATGTGGATCGGCACCTTCCACGGCCTGTGCAACCGCCTGCTGCGCACCCACTACCGCGACGCGGCCCTGCCCCAGACTTTCCAGATCCTCGACACGCAAGACCAGCTGTCGATGATCAAGCGCCTGCTGAAGGCGAACAATATCGACGATGAAAAGTTTCCGCCGAAGACGGTGATGTACTTCATCAACAATAACAAGGACCAGGGCTTGCGCGCTTCGCAGGTCGAGGCCTACGACGCGATGGAGCGCAAGCTGGTCGAGCTGTACCAGCTGTACGATGACCAGTGCCAGCGCGAGGGCGTGGTTGATTTTGCCGAGCTGCTGCTGCGCACCTACGAGCTGCTGTCGCGCAACCAGCCGCTGCGCGAGCACTACCAGCAGCGCTTCCGCCATATCCTGGTCGACGAGTTCCAGGATACCAACAACCTGCAGTACGCCTGGCTGAAGCTGATCGCCGGCCACAACTCGCAGTTCGGCGGCGCCCTGTTCGCCGTGGGCGACGATGACCAGAGCATCTACGCTTTCCGCGGCGCCAACGTGGGCAATATGCAAGCCTTCGAGAGCGAGTTCCAGGTGAAGAACCTGATCAAGCTGGAACAGAATTACCGCTCGCACGGCCACATCCTGGACGCGGCCAACATCCTGATCGCCAACAACAGCCGCCGCCTGGGCAAGAACCTGCGCACGGACGCGGGGCACGGCGAGCAGGTGCGCGTGTACGAGGCGTCGTCCGACCTGCAGGAAGCGCAGTGGATCATCGAGGAAACCAAAAACCTGATCGCCGAAGGCGCGTCGCGTTCCGAAGTTTCCATCCTGTACCGCTCCAACGCGCAGTCGCGCGTGATCGAACATGCGCTGTTCTCGGCCGGCCTGCCCTACCACGTGTACGGCGGCCTGCGCTACTTCCAGCGCGCCGAGGTCAAGCACGCCATCGCCTACCTGCAGCTGATGGACAATCCGCACAATGATTCGGCCTTCCTGCGCGTGGTGAACTTCCCGGCGCGCGGCATCGGCGCGCGCACCATCGAGCAGCTGCAGAACGCGGCCGAAACGTACAACATCTCGCTGTATGCAGCCGTGCCCTATATGGTCGGCAAGGCGGGCAGCTCGCTGGGCGCTTTCGTCAAGCTGGTCGAAAGCGTGCGCTTCGAGACGCAGCAGATGGCGCTGCCGGAACTGGTGCGCATCACGCTGGAATCGTCCGGCCTGCTGCAGCATTACCAGAACGAGAAGGAAGGCGCGGACCGCATCGAGAACCTGGAGCAGATGGTATCGGCGGCGACGCAGTTTGTTTCGGAGGAAGGCTTCGGCCAGGGCGCACCTGCCCATCTCGGCCCGCCGGCGCAGGCCGCGGCCGGCGAGGCGCTGGTGACGGCCGACGGCGTGGAAATCCTCGACGCCGATGCACCGCTGGCGACCGTGATGTCGCCGCTGTCCGCGTTCCTGGCGCACGCTTCGCTGGAAGCGGGCGACAACCAGGCGCAGGAAGGCCAGGACGCGCTGCAGCTGATGACCGTGCACTCGGCCAAGGGCCTGGAATTCGACAACGTCTTCATCACCG
>DASWYX010000719.1:0-19094 GCA_036404755.1 Pseudoduganella sp. | reverse complement strand
TCTTCACTACCAAGATGGGCAGCGGAGGGACGGGGCTGGGGATGAATATCGTCTACAACATTGTGACGGGGATTATGGGCGGGCGCATTGCCATCGAATCAGTCCCCGGGCAGGGGACGGCGATCCGCATGACAATTCCGGTCAACTCGCCGCAGCGCGAAACCTAAAACCCGGGTCAGACCCAAGGGTCAGACCCTGGCCTGCGGCCGCCGCGTCTCAGGGTCAGACCCTTGGGCCTGACCCGGGGTTAGGTTCAAGCCAGCTTACCGTGGCAAGCCTTGTACTTCTTGCCGCTGCCGCAAGGGCAAGGATCGTTGCGGCCGACCTTTACGCCCACCTGCACCGTCGCCTCGATCTGCTCCGGCATCGCGGTTGGGGCCAGCAGTTCTTCCGGCGCCGCGTTCGGATTGAAGTCGGCGTGCTGGTAGTGCACGTTCTCCACGTGGGACTGGGCCAGCGCCGCTTCCGCCGCGTCGATCTCTTCGCGCGACTGGATGCGAACCGTCATCACCATGCGGGTCACTTCGTTCTTGATCATGTCCAGCATCTGGCCGAACAGCTCGAAGGCTTCGCGCTTGTACTCCTGCTTTGGGTTCTTCTGCGCATAGCCGCGCAGGTGAATACCCTGGCGCAGGTGATCCAGCGCCGCCAGGTGCTCGCGCCAGTGCGAATCCACCGACTGCAGCATCACATTGCGCTCGAAGCCGCCGAAGGCTTCCTTGCCCACGATGTCCACCTTGGCCTGGTACTGCTGGTCGGCTGCGGCGATCACGCGTTCCAGGACATCCTCGTCGGTGATGGACGATTCGTTTTCCATCATCTGCACCAGCGGCAGGTCGATCTGCCACTCCGCAGCCAGCGTGGCCTGCAGCGCAGGGATATCCCACTGCTCTTCCACAGATTCTTCCGGCACATACTGGCGCACCACATCGGTGAACACGCCATGGCGCAGGTTGAGGATCATGTCGCCGATCTCGTTCGCTTCCAGCAGCTCGTTACGCTGCTGGTAGATCACCTTGCGCTGGTCATTGGCGACGTCGTCGTATTCCAGCAGCTGCTTACGGATGTCGAAGTTGCGGGCCTCGACCTTGCGCTGGGCGGATTCGATGGAACGGGTCACGATGCCCGCTTCGATCGGCTCGCCTTCCGGCATCTTCAGGCGGTCCATGATGGCGCGCACGCGGTCGCCCGCGAAGATGCGCAGCAATGGATCGTCCAGCGACAGGTAGAAGCGGGACGAACCCGGGTCGCCCTGGCGGCCGGAACGGCCACGCAGCTGGTTGTCCACGCGGCGGGATTCGTGGCGCTCGGTACCCACGATGTGCAGGCCGCCGGCCGCCACCACCTGGTTGTGCAGGTTCTGCCAGCCGTCGCGCAGCGACTGCGCCTGGGCCGCCTTGTCGGCGTCGCTCAGTTCCGGATTGGCTTCGATGAACTGGATCTGCTTCTCGACGTTACCGCCCAACACGATGTCGGTACCGCGGCCCGCCATATTGGTAGCGATGGTGATCGCTTTCGGCGAACCCGCCTGCGCGATGATTTCCGCTTCGCGCGCGTGCTGCTTCGCGTTCAGCACGTTGTGCGGCAGCTTGGCCTTGGTCAGGATGCTCGACAGCAGCTCGGAGTTCTCGATCGAGGTCGTACCCACCAGCACCGGCTGTCCACGCTCGTAGCAGTCGCGGATGTCGATCACCATGGCGTTGTACTTTTCCTCGTTGGACTTGTACACCTGGTCCTGCCGGTCCTTGCGCTGGGAAGGACGGTTCGGCGGGATCACCACGGTTTCCAGGCCATAGATTTCCTGGAATTCGTAAGCTTCGGTATCCGCCGTACCGGTCCTGCCGGCCAGCTTGGAATACATGCGGAAGTAGTTCTGGAAGGTGATCGAGGCCAGGGTCTGGTTCTCGTTCTGGATCTTCACGCCTTCCTTGGCTTCCACCGCCTGATGCAGGCCGTCGGACCAGCGGCGGCCCGTCATCAGGCGGCCGGTGAATTCGTCGACAATGATGACTTCATTGTTCTGCACCACGTAGTGCTGGTCCTTGAAGTACAACGCGTGCGCGCGCAGCGCCGCGTACAGGTGGTGCACCAGCGTGATGTTGGCGGAGTCGTACAGGGACGCGCCTTCCGGCAGCAGACCCATTTTCGTCAGGATGGCTTCGCAGTGTTCGTGGCCGGCTTCGGTCAGCAGCACCTGGTGCGCTTTCTCGTCCTTGGTATAGTCGCCCGGCACTTCGATCTTGCCCTTGCCGTCAGGGGTTTCCTCGCCGACCTGCAGGGTCAGCTGGGGCGGCACCAGGTTGATCTTGTGATACAGGTCCGTGTGGTTTTCGGCCTGGCCGGAGATGATCAGCGGGGTACGCGCTTCGTCGATGAGGATCGAGTCAACTTCGTCGACGATGCCGAAATTCAGGCCGCGCTGCACGCGGTCGCGGGATTCGAACACCATGTTGTCGCGCAGGTAGTCGAAGCCGAATTCATTGTTGGTGCCGTAGGTGATGTCTGAACCGTAGGCCAGCTGCTTGGCGCTGTGCTCCATCTGGGACAGGTTCACGCCGCAGGTCAGGCCCAGCCAGCGGTACAGTTTGCCCATGGTCTCGGCGTCGCGCTGGGCCAGGTAATCGTTGACGGTCACGATGTGCACGCCCTTGCCGGACAGTGCGTTCAGGTAGGCCGGCAGCGTTGCGGTCAGGGTCTTGCCTTCACCGGTGCCCATTTCAGCGATCTTGCCATAGTGCAGGACCATGCCGCCGATCAGCTGCACGTCGAAGTGACGCATCATGAAGACGCGCTTGGAGGCTTCGCGGCAGACAGCGAATGCTTCCACCAGCAGGTCGTCCAGCGCTTCGCCATTGGCCACGCGTTCCTTGAAGGCAGGCGTTTTCGCTTGCAGTTCGGCATCCGACAGCTTTTCAATCTCCGGTTCCAGGGCATTGATCGCCTTGACCGTTTTTTGGTATTGCTTGAGCAGTCGCTGGTTGCGGCTGCCGAAAATCTGGGTCAGTAAGGACATTTCTTGAATTCTTCCTCGGGTCCGCCAATGGCAAAAGTGCGTGATTTTATCATGCGCGTTGGGCAAGGTTGGGATGTTCAGCTATATAACAATAGCCAGAGTGGAAATTTACCCGCCGAGCCCGCCACGATACAATGGCGGAATGCGTTCCCGTTACACCCATATGACCCGCGAAGCCGTCGGCGCCACGGACTTTCTTCGCCGCAACGACCGCCTGGCGGCGCTGCTGCCGGCTGCCCAACGCATGGCCGATTTGCAGCGTGACTGCGCTGAAGCGCTGCCAACGTCGTTCAAATTCTGCGAAATCCTCGCTTTTAACGGGACGGAGCTGACACTGTCGACGCCGAATGCGGCAGTTGCTGCCAAGCTCAAACAACAGTTGCCAAAGCTACAAGAATCGCTGCTGCGGAAGGGGTGGCAGATTAACAACATCCGCCTGAAAGTGCAGATGACGCCCGCCGCCGTGCGCGCCGTCCGGCCCCAGCCCAAGCTGGAGCTGCCCAACACGGCCGTCGACGCTTTTTCCGAGCTCAGCGAGCAACTCGAAGCCACCAAAGAAAACGCGCCGCTGATCGCGGCGCTGAAGGCTATGGTGGCGAAGCGCCGGCCCTGACGGCCGGCCGGATCAATAATTGAACGACCACTCTTCCGCCAGCTGGCGGGCGTAGGATGGCGGCGCCTGGTCCGACGATTCGTAGGTGACGATTTCATAGGATGAGGGATCGTCCAGCATGGCGCGCAGCAGCTGGTTGTTCAGCGCGTGGCCGGACTTGTGGGCCTCGTAGCTGGCGACCATCGGGTGGCCGACCATGTAGAGGTCGCCGATCGCATCCAGGATCTTGTGGCGGACGAACTCGTCGTCATAGCGCAGGCCGTCGGAATTGAGGATGCGGTATTCATCCATCACGATGGCGTTCTCCAGCGAGCCGCCACGCGCCAGGCCGATACCGCGCAGCATTTCCACGTCCTGCATGAAACCGAAGGTGCGGGCGCGGGCGATGGCCTGCACATAGGACACGTCGCCGAAGTCCACATAGGCGCGCTGGGCGGTGCCATCCACGGCCGGGTGGTTGAATTCGATGAAGAAGTCGAGCTTGAAGCCGTCGTGCGGCACCAGGCGCGCCCACTTTTCGTTATTGCCCTTACCCTCGCGCACTTCCACCGTTTTCTTGATGCGGATGAACTTTTTCGGCGCGTCCTGCTCTTCCACGCCGCCCTGCTGCAGCAGGTAGACAAAGGAGGAAGCCGAACCATCCATGATCGGGATTTCTTCCGCGGTCACGTCCACGTAGAGATTGTCGATGCCCAGGCCGGCGCAGGCGGACATCAGGTGCTCCACGGTCGAGACGCGGCCGCCGTCCTTCATCAGCACGGTCGCCATGCGGGTATCGCCCACGATGTTGGCGCTTGCCGGGAAGACAACAGGCGGGTCCATGTCGACGCGGCGGAACACGATGCCCGTATCCGGCTCGGCAGGACGCAAGGTCAGCTCGACCTTGGTGCCGGAGTGCAGTCCCACACCCGTGGTGCGGACCAGTTCTTTGAGGGTTCGTTGTTTCAGCATGCGGAGATTATATCGAGATTCCGTGCGGCAGGTCGGGCACGGTCCCGCGGCTACGGATGCTCGGCTTCCGGATGGTCGGATTCGCGCCGCACCAGGTAAATGCCCGAGCCGATGATGATGGCCGCCCCCAGCAAGGTGTACATATCGGGCAAGGTCTGCCACAGCGCCCAGTCGATACCCACGCCCCAGGCCAGGGCCGTGTACTCGAACGGCGCCACGATCGATGCCTTGCCGATACTGAAAGCCCTGGTGAGCGCCAGCTGGCCGAGGAAGCCGCTCACGGCCAGGAACAGCAAAGGCAGCCAGTCGTCCATCTGCACCGGCACCCACTGCTGCCAGGCCAGCGGCGCGACACCGATGCCCATCATGGCCAGCACCCAGAACATGATGTGTTCCGGCGCATCGGTGCGCGCCAGGATACGGCTGGCGATGGCGGAAACGGCATAGCACACCGCCGATCCCAGCACGGCCAGTCCCGCCAGCGAGATAAAGCTGCTGCCATCGGGACGCAGCACCACCAGCACGCCGCCCAGGCCAACGAAAATCGCCGCCCACTGACCCAGCCCCACCTTCTCGCGCAGGAAAAACACCGCCAGCGCCGTCACCAGCGCGGGCGCGATGAAGAAGATCGAGTAAGTCTCCGCCAGCGGCAAGTGCTTCAGCGCGTAGGCGAACAGGGACAGCATGCCGATACCGATCACGCCGCGCAGCAGATGCAGCGGCCAGCGGATCTGGAACACGCCGCGGAACTTGCCGCGCCACGCGAGGAAGGCGCACACCAGGGGCATCGAGGACATGCATCGCAGCGCGGTCACCTGCACGGCCGGATAATGCGCGGCCAGCACCTTCATGGACGCGTCCATGAAAGCGAACATCGCGACGGCAAGCACCATCGCATTGATACTCTGCAGATTTTCTTTAGCGCTGGGAGTCATTTCGATCCATTTTCTCGTGCCGGACCGGCCATTGTACTGAAAGTAATGGCAGCCTGCTGCGGCCCCGCTGGGCCGCCAGACAAGCGTGCGCGCCGGGGACGGGTTATGATGGCGGGATGAACGCTGACGCCATGAAAAAGTCCGATACCTCTCCCCTGTTCGAAGTCCACGAATCTCCCGTCCATGGACGTGGGGTGTTCGCGCGCCGCAAGATCGCAGCGGGCACGCGCATCATCGAGTACACCGGCGAGATCGTCGACTGGGACGAATGCTGCCGCCGCACCGCCGAGAAAGACGGCCCGATCGGACACACCTTCTTCTTCAGCCTGAACAACGGCCTGCTGATCGATGGCGGCTCAGGCGGCAATGAATCGCGCTTCATCAACCACTCCTGCGAGCCGAACTGCGAGGCAGAAGAGGATGACGACTCGCGCGTCTTCATCTGCTCCCTGCGCGACATCGAGCCCGGCGAGGAGCTGAACTACAACTATGGCCTGATCTACGACGAGCGCCATACCAAGGCCGTGAAAAAGCAGTTCGCCTGCTACTGTGGCGCCCCTTCCTGCACCGGCGTGATGCTCGCTCCCAAGAAGCGCAAGCGCAAAAGCTGAATTTTCTGGTACTGCGGGAATACGGCTGGTGGTAGCGGCGCCGGGAAGGCGCCGCGGAGGGATTGATTACAGCTGGCCGAGCAGGGTCTCTGCGTTCGACACTTCGAACTTGCCGCCCTGCTCGATGTTGAGCTGCTTGACCACGCCGTCATCCACCAGCATGGAGTAGCGCTGGGAACGGGTGCCCATGCCGAACTTGGAGAAGTCGGCATCCAGGCCCAGGGCCTTGGTGTAGGCGGCATTGCCGTCGGCCATCATGCGCACGACGCCGGTGGCTTTCTGGTCGCGGCCCCAGGCGCCCATCACGAACGCGTCGTTGACGGAGATGCACCAGATTTCGTCCACGCCCTTGGCTTTCAGCTCGGCGGCGTGAGCGACATAGCCCGGCACGTGCTTGGCCGAGCAGGTCGGGGTGTAGGCGCCAGGCAGGCCGAAGATGGCGATCTTCTTGCCCTTCACCAGATCCTGCACGTTGAAAGTGTTCGGGCCCAGGGCGCAGCCTTCGGACTCGACTTCGATGAATTCGGACAGGGTGCCTTCCGGCAGTTTGTCGCCGATCTTGATGGTCATTCGGGTTCTCCTTTAGGAAATAAAAAAACCGCTGGCGCGGCGTGCTCTTTTCCTAAGTATAAATGACCACGCCGCCGGACGCACAGGCCCGGCGGCGCGGCTGACCCGCGATCAGCCCAATCAGTCAGCCTGCTTGCGCAGGAAGGCTGGGATGTCGTAGGTTTCCATGCCGGTGTTGGCCAGCGCGCGCACCTGTTCGGAGGCGGACTCGCGGCGCCATACGGCCGGCTGCTTCTGGACGTCGTGGCTGGAGCCATGCAGGCCGCCTGCGGCGCCCATGGACACGGACGAAGTCACGGCGCCGCCACCCAGCGCTGCCGACGGGGTCAGCGGCGAGTTGTGGGTACCGGTACGCAGCATCTGCTGCGGCACCAGCTGCACGTGCTTCTTCTGCTTGCCCAGGCCAGTTGCCACCACGGTCACGCGGATTGCGTCGCCCATGGAATCGTCGTAGGCGATGCCCTGTGCGATCGACGCGTCCGGCGCGGCGAAGGCGCGCACGGCGGCCATGACTTCCTTGATTTCCTTACCCTTCAAGCCACGCGAGGCGGTCACGTTCACCAGCACGCCGCGCGCGCCGGACAGGTCCACGCCGTCCAGCAGCGGCGAAGCGACAGCCTGCTCGGCGGCCACGCGGGCGCGGTCCACGCCGGAAGCGGTGGCGGTGCCCATCATCGCCTTGCCCTGCTCGCCCATGATGGTCTTCACGTCGTTGAAGTCGACGTTGATGTGGCCCGGCACGTTGATGATCTCGGCGATACCGGCAACGGCGTTGTTCAGCACATCGTCGGCATGCTGCAGCCACTCGATCAGGGATTCGTCTTCGTAGATCTCTTCCAGCTTCTCGTTCAGGATCACGATCAGGGAGTCGACGTTCTGCGACAGCTGCTCCAGGCCTTCCTCGGCGATGTCCATGCACTTCTGGCCTTCGTGCGAGAACGGCTTGGAAACCACGGCCACGGTCAGCGCGCCCTGGGACTTCGCCACTTCAGCCACGATCGGGGCAGCGCCGGTGCCGGTGCCGCCGCCCATGCCGGCCGCGATGAAGACCATGTGCGCGCCGCGCAGTGCGTCTTCGATACGCGCGCGGGATTCCTCGGCCAGCTTGCGGCCAACATCCGGCTTCATGCCTGCACCCAGGCCGGTCTCGCCGATCTGGATGATGTTGTTGGCCTTGGAGGTAGCCAGCGCCTGTGCGTCAGTGTTGGCGGCGATGAACTCAACGCCGCCCATGCCCTTGTTGATCATGTGCTGCACGGCGTTGCCACCGGCGCCACCGACGCCGACGACCTTGATGACCGTACCCAGCGTTGCGTTATCGACCATATCAAACTCCATGATGTACTCCTGTCTAGAATGCGGTTTTCAAGCGCCAGTGCTCATATCTTTAGGAGAACTGGGGATTGAAAACTGCGTTGTTTTCAAAAATGTGTTTTAAAAATTACCTAAGAACCATTCCTTCATGCGCTGCCACACTGCCTTCACCGAACCATCCTGGCGGGTCACGATGTGCCCGCGCAGGTACTGCTTCTTCGCTTCCAACAACAGACCCAGAACCGTCGCATAGCGCGGGCTGCGCACCACGTCGGCCAGCTGGCCGCGGTAGTCCGGCGTACCCAGTCGCGCGGGCTTGAGGAAGATGTCTTCCGCCATTTCGACCATGCCCGGCATGATCGAGGTGCCGCCCGTCAGCACGATGCCCGAGGACAGCACGCCCTCGTAGCCCGATTCACGCACCACCTGGTGCACCATCGCAAACAGCTCTTCCACGCGCGGCTCGATCACCGCCGCCAGCGCCTGGCGCGACAGGTTGCGCGGACCGCGGTCGCCCAGGCCCGGCACTTCCAGGTGTTCGCCCGGATCGGCCAGCACCTGCTTGGCCACGCCGTAGCGGATCTTGATTTCTTCCGCTTCGCCGGTCGGCGTGCGCAGCGCCATCGCGATATCGTTGGTGATCTGGTCGCCGGCGATCGGGATCACGGCCGTGTGGCGGATCGCGCCGTCGGAGAACACGGCCACGTCGGTGGTGCCGCCGCCGATGTCGATCAGCACGACGCCCAGTTCCTTTTCGTCCGTGGTCAGCACCGCGTCGGCCGAAGCCATCGGCTGCAGGATCAGGTCCGACACTTCCAGCCCGCAGCGGCGCACGCACTTGACGATGTTCTGCACCGCGCTCACGGCGCCGGTCACGATATGCACCTTCACTTCCAGGCGGATGCCGCTCATCCCGATCGGCTCGCGCACGTCCTCCTGCGAGTCGACGATGAATTCCTGCGGCACCGTATGCAGCAGCTGCTGGTCGGTCGGGATGTTGACCGCCTTGGCCGTTTCGATGACGCGCGCCACGTCCGTCGCCGTGACTTCCTTGTCCTTGATCGCCACCATGCCGCTGGAATTGAAGGAGCGGATATGGCTGCCCGCAATGCCCGCATACACATTGCGGATCTTGCAGTCGGCCATCAGCTCCGCCTCTTCCAGCGCGCGCTGGATCGATTCGACGGTCGCTTCGATGTTGACGACCACGCCCTTCTTCAGGCCCTTGGACTCGTGCTGTCCCAGGCCTATCACTTCGTGGCGTCCATCGCCCATCACCTCGGCCACCACGGCCACCACTTTGGAGGTGCCGATGTCGAGGCCGACGATCAGGTTTTTCGCGTCTTTTGTCATCTCTCTGCCTGCTTTATCAACGTTTCTTTGTTTCTGCCGGAATCTTCAGTCCCGTCGCGCTCAGGGCCAGTCCGTTCTGGTAGCGCATGTCTATCGTTTCAATATTCGGCACGCGTGAAGCCAACTGGGGCCAGATGCGCACCAGACGGTCCACGCGCTGCCTCAGCGTGTCGTGCGTCTGCTCGCGGCCCAGGGCCACACTCATGCCGTTGTCCAGCTTCACCGTCCACGCATAGCGGCTGGACAGCGACAATCCTTCCGGCGCCAGCTTGATCGGCGCAAACCACTTGCGCAGTTCGCCGAAGCGCGCCAGCACTTCCTTCTCGCTGCCGTCCGGTCCTTCGAACTCCGGCAGCGCATGGTCCTCTTCCGCCTCGGCCAGGTTGGCGGTAAACACATCGCCCTTGGTCGACAGCAGGCGCCCGTCCTCGCCCCAGGTGCCGAGCGCTTCATGCTCTTCCAGCGCCACGATCAGCTGGTCCGGCCATTCGCGCCGCACGCTGGCGCGGCGCACCCAGGGCACCGCTTCAAACACCTGGCGCACGTTATCCAGGTTGGCCGTGAAGAAGTTGCCCTTGATGCGGCCCAGCGCGCCGTTACGCAGCGTCAGCTCGTTCACGTGGCGCAGCTCCGAGTTGTCCATGGTCTCAACGCGGATCATGCGCAAATCGAATACAGGACGCTGCGCCAGCCACCACACGCCGCCCGCCGCGCAAGCCAGCAACGACAGCGCGATCAGGCCGCCGGCGGTTGCGTTCAGGGCTTTTGCGTCATGCCACATCCGGTCTTCCTCAGTTCTTCGCCAGCTTCAAACGCGCCGTGCGCAGGATTTCCACGCACAGTTCTTCATAGCTCACGCCCGTCGCGCGCGCCGCCATCGGCACCAGCGAATGGCTGGTCATGCCCGGCGAGGTGTTCACTTCGAGCAGGAAAGGCTTGTTGTCGCGCGCGCGCAGCAGCACGTCGACGCGGCCCCAGCCCTCGCAGCCCACGACGCGGTAGGCTTGCACGGCGATGCGCTGCATTTCATCCTGCAGCGCCTGGTCCAGCTGCGGCGGGCAGAAATACTGCGTGTCGTCGGTAAAGTACTTGTTCTGGTAGTCGTAATTGCCCTGCGGCGCCACGATTTCCACGATCGGCAGCGCGCGCGCATCCTTGCCGGTGCCCAGCACGGCCACCGTGAATTCCCGGCCTTCGACGAATTCCTCGGCCAGCACGGAATCGTCCAGCGCGGCGGCGGCGTCATAGGCGGCCTTGAGCTGCGCCTTGTCCGTCACCTTGGTGATGCCGATGGTCGAGCCTTCATGCGGCGGCTTCATGATCAGCGGCAGGCCAAGCTTCGCGGCCACGGCGTCCAGGTCCGAGTCCGGACCCGGCACGGCGTATTCCGGCGTCGGCAAGCCTTCGCGCAGCCACAGGATCTTGGTGGTGATCTTGTCCATGCCCACCGAGCTGGCCATCACGCCGCTGCCGGTGTAGGGAATGCCGAGCAGTTCCAGCGCGCCCTGCAGGCTGCCGTCTTCGCCGTAGCGGCCGTGCAGCGCGATGAACACGCGGTCGAATTTTTCCGCGGCCAGTTCGGCCAGCGTGCGCTGGCCCGGGTCGAAGCCATGGGCATCGATGCCCTGGCTCTGCAGCGCCTTCAGCACGCCCTCGCCGGACATCAGGGACACGTCGCGCTCGGCGGAGCGGCCGCCGAACAGCACGCCCACCTTGCCGAATGCCTGCGCTTCTTGTTGAGTCAATTTCTTCACATCAGACCTTTTGGTACGTAGTCAGTTTTGCCGGGACGCCGCTGATCGAGCCTGCGCCCATCGTGAGCACGACATCGCCGTCGCGCACCACGTTCATGATCGTTTCCGGCATGTCGGCGATGTTTTCGACGAATACCGGTTCGGTTCTGCCGCGCGCACGGATTGCGTGCGCCAGGGAGCGGCCGTTGGCGGCCACGATGGGCGCCTCCCCCGCTGCGTACACATCGGACAGCACCAGAACATCCACGGTGCTCAGTACTTTTGCAAAGTCTTCGAACAGGTCGCGGGTGCGGCTGTAGCGGTGCGGCTGGAAGGCCAGCAGGATGCGGCGGCCCGGATAGGCGGCGCGCGCAGCGGCAATGGTCACTTCCATTTCAATCGGGTGGTGGCCGAAGTCGTCCACCAGGGTAAAGGTGCCGCCGGCCGGTGCGGCCACGTCGCCATACTTGGTGAAGCGGCGGCCGACGCCGGCAAAACCTGCCAGCCCGGCCTGCGTTGCCGCATCGGGCACGCCGATTTCGCGCGCGATGGCGACGGCGGAGCAGGCGTTCTGCACGTTATGCATGCCGGGCTGGTTCAGCACGATATCCAGGTCCGGGAAGCCTTCCTGCAGCACGGTAAAGTGCATCTGGGTGCCGACCGCACGGGCGTTCACGGCGCGCACTTCCGCGTCCTCCGAGAAGCCATACGTGGTCACCGGCTTGGTGATCTGCGGGATGATGGCGCGCACGTGCGGATCGTCCACGCACAGCATGGCGCGGCCGTAGAACGGCAGGCGGTGCGTGAAGTGGACGAAGGCCTGCTTCAGCTTCTCGAAATCGTGCTCGTAGGTTTCCATGTGGTCGGCATCGATGTTCGTGATCACTTCGATCATCGGCGCCAGGTTCAGGAAAGAAGCATCCGATTCGTCCGCCTCGGCCACCAGGTACTCGCCCGAGCCCAGCTTGGCGTTGGCGCCGGCCGCGGTGAGCCGGCCGCCGATGACGAAGGTCGGGTCCAGGCCGCCCTGGGCCAGCACGGACGCCACCAGGCTGGTGGTAGTGGTTTTGCCGTGAGTACCGGCAATGGCGATGCCGCGCTTCAGGCGCATCAGTTCACCGAGCATCACGGCGCGCGGCACGATGGGGATCTTGCGGGCGCGCGCGGCGACCACTTCCGGATTGTCGTTCTTGACGGCGGTGGAGGTCACGACGGCGTCGGCATTGCCGATGTTTTCGGCGGCGTGGCCCTGGTAGACCGTGGCGCCCATGTCGGTCAGGCGCTGGGTCACAGCGTTGGCGCCCAGGTCGGAACCGGAGACGTTGTAGCCGAGCGTGACCAGCACCTCGGCGATGCCGCTCATGCCGCTGCCGCCGATGCCGACGAAGTGAATGTTCTTGACCTTGTGCTTCATGCTAATGCTTCCAATACTTGTGCGATGGCGTCGTTGGCGTCGCGTTTGCCTGCCGCATGCGCCGCCTCGGCCATCTTGAGGCAGGTGCCGCGGGACAGCGTCTGCAGCAGCGCTGCCAGGCTTTGCGGGTTCAGTTCCGACTGCGGCATGTGGATGGACGCGCCCTGCTTCGCCATCCACTGCGCGTTGTCGCGCTGGTGGCTGGTGGTCGAGGCCACGAGCGGGACCAGCACGCTCGCCACGCCGGCCGCCGTCAGTTCTGACACGGTAATGGCGCCCGCGCGGCAGATCACGATGTCCGCCTGCGCGTAGGCGCTTGCCATGTCGTCGATGAAATCGACCACGTTCGCATCCACTTGCTCCTGCGCATATGCTGCGCGCAGTGCATCGATATTCTTCTTGCCCGACTGGTGGGTCACCAGCGGGCGCTGTTCCGGCGCCAGCAGGGCCAGCGCGGCGGGCAGTGCATCGTTCAGCGCCTTCGCGCCAAGGCTGCCGCCCACCACCAGGATGCGCAGCACGCCCTCGCGGCCGGCAAAGCGTTGCGCCGGCGTCGGCACGGCCAGGATTTCCTTGCGCACCGGATTGCCGGTCACGACAGCCTTGCCGGCGGCCGCGCCGAAATCGGCGGGGAAGCCGAAGCAGACCTTGTCCGCCATCGGCGCCAGCGTCTTGTTCGACAGCAGCAGGGCCGCGTCGGCATTGACCAGCACCAGCGGCTTGCGGCGCAGGCGCGCCATGAAGCCGCCCGGCACGCAGACATAGCCGCCCATGCCCAGCACCACGTCCGGCCGGCGTTTGCCGATGTAGCCGAAGCTGCTCAGGAAGGCGCCGATCATCTTGAAGCCGCCGCCGATGGTGTGGGCCAGGCCCTTGCCGCGCATGCCGCTGAAGTTGATGGTGTCCATCTCGACGCCATTCTTCGGCACCAGCTCCGTTTCCATGCCGTGCGAGGTGCCCAGCCAGCTCACTTCCCAGCCGCGCGCGCGCATGGTCTGCGCAATCGCCAGGCCGGGGAAAATGTGGCCGCCGGTGCCGGCCGCCATGATCATCAGGCGTTTCATATGCGGCCACCTCGCATCAGTACACGGTTTTCATAGTCGATGCGCAGCAGGATCGCGAGTCCGACACAGTTGATCAGGACGCCCGAGCCGCCATAGGACATCAGCGGCAGCGTCAGGCCCTTGGTCGGCAGCAGGCCGAGGTTCACGCCCATATTGATGAAGGTCTGCACGCCGATCCAGATGCCGATGCCTTTCGCCGTCAGGCCGGCAAAGGTCTGGTCGATGGCAATCGCCTGGCGGCCGATCTCGAAGGCGCGCTTTACGATCCAGTAGAACATGCCGATGGTGACGACCACGCCGACCAGTCCCAGTTCCTCGCCGATCACGGCCAGCAGGAAGTCGGTGTGCGCCTCGGGCAGGTAGTGCAGCTTTTCCAGGCTGCCGCCCAGGCCCACGCCGGTGATCTCGCCACGGCCGAAGGCGATCAGCGAGTGCGTCAGCTGGTATGCCTTGTTCAGCGCATTCTCTTCTTCCCACGGATTCAGGTAGGCGAAGAAACGGTCGCGGCGGAACTTCGACAGCGCAATGATGGCCACGAAAATCGTCACCAGCATGCCGGCGATTCCGCCGAACCAGACGGCGTTCACGCCGCCCAGGAAGAGGATGCCCATGGCGATGCAGACGATCACGCCGAAGGCGCCCAGGTCCGGTTCCAGCAGCAGCAACAGGCCGACAAAGGCCACCGCCAGCGCCATCGGCGCAAAGCCCTTGGACAGGCGGTGCATGTATTCCTGCTTGCGCACCGTGTAGTCGGCCGCGTACAGCACGATGAAGAGCTTCATCAGCTCCGAGGGCTGGAAGTTGAATACCTTCAGCGACAGCCAGCGGCGGCCGCCGTTGACGACCACGCCCACGTGCGGAATCAGCACGAGCGTGAGCAGCACCAGCGTGCCGATGAAGAGGTAAGGCGCGGCCTTTTGCCAGTCCTGGATGCGCACGCGGAACACCACGGCGGCAGCGGCCATGGAAATGGCGATGAAGATCGCCTGGCGCTGCAGGAAGTAATGGTTCTTGTAGGCGGCGAACTTGGGCGAATCGGGCAGCGAGATCGAAGCCGAATACACCATCACCATGCCGAACAGCATGAGCAGCGCCACGCACCAGACCAGGGGCTGATCGTATTCCATCATCTTCGAGTGGCGCGCGCGGCCGTCCAGCGGTGCTGGAGCCTCGGAGCCGGAGAAGCGGAATGGAAGCTGGAAGGCCATCAGATCTCCTGTCCCGCATCCAGCGCGATGTCGCGCACGGTGTCGATGAACACCTGGGCGCGATGCGCATAATTCTTGAACATATCCAGGCTGGCGCAGGCGGGCGACAGCAGCACGGCGTCGCCGGCGTGGGCCAGGGCGGCGGCACGTTTGGTCGCCTCTTCCAGCGTGGCGCAGTCTTCCAGCTTCACGCCGGTCGGCGCCAGCGCGGCGCGGATGGCCGGCGCATCGCGGCCGATCAGCAGCACGGCGCGCACATAGCGCTGCACCGGTGCTGCCAGCGGATCGAATTCCTGGCCCTTGCCGTCGCCGCCGGCAATCAGCACCAGGCGCTGCTCGCTGCCCGCGAAAGCGGCGCCCAGGCCATTCAGCGCGGCCACGGTGGCGCCCACATTGGTGCCCTTGCTGTCGTCGTAGTAATCGACGCCCTGGATAGTTGCGACCAGTTCCACGCGGTGCGGCTGGCCCTTGTATTCGCGCAGACCATGCAGCAGCGGCGCAAACGGCAGGCCGATGGCGCGGCACAGGGCCAGCGCCGCCAGCGCATTGGAGGCATTGTGCGTGCCGCGGATCTGCAGCGCATCGGCCGGCATCAGCTTTTTGGTGTAGCAGTCCACCGGCGGCGGAGGCGGGTCATTCTTTTTACGCTTCTTCTGCTCGACTTCCTCGGTCGGCTCGGCGGTCGCCAGCCAGTACACGCCGCGCTCGTTGACAAGGCCGAAGCTGTGCGGCGCGGCCGGTTCGTCGGTGCCGAAGGTGACGTTTTCGCCGGTCGGATTGGCCATCGCCATGGTCCAGGCGTCATCGCGGTTCAACACGCGCACGGTATCGGCGCCGAAGATGCGCTGCTTGTCGTCGGCATAGGCCTGCATGCTGCCGTGCCAGTCCAGGTGGTCCTGGGTCACGTTCAGCACGGTGGCGGCATCGGCCTGCAGGCTGTAGGTCGTGTGCAGCTGGAAGCTGGAGAGTTCCAGCACCCAGGCTTGCGGCAGGCTGTCCGTATCCATCACTTCGCGCAGCACGTCCAGCGCGGCGGGGCTGATATTGCCGGCCACCTTGACCGACAGGCCGGCGCGCTCGCACAGCTGGCCGGTCAGGCTGGTGACGGTGGTCTTGCCGTTGGTGCCGGTAATGGCGATGACTTTCGGCGCGTAGGCGCGGTCGTCCTTCAGCCACTTCAGGGCCTGGGCGAAGATTTCGATCTCGCCCCACACCGGGATATTCTTTTCGGCGGCGGCCGGAATGATCTCGGCCAGCTCGCGGTTCGGGGCCAGGCCAGGGCTGGCGCAGACGAAGTCCACGCCATCCAGCAGGGCCGCATTGAACGGGCCGGAAATGAACTGCGTGCCCGGCAGCTGTTCGCGCAGCATCGGCAGGCGGTCCGGCACCGGACGCGTGTCGGCAACGCGCAGCAGCGCGCCACAGCGGGCCAGCCACTGTGCCATCGCCAGGCCCGATTCACCGAGCCCGAGTACCAGTGCGATTTTGCCGTTATAGATCATCAGCGCAGCTTCAGGGTAGAGAGTCCGACCAGTACCAGCATCATCGTGATGATCCAGAAGCGCACGACGACCTGGGTCTCTTTCCAGCCTTTCTGTTCGAAGTGGTGATGCAGGGGCGCCATCAGGAAGACGCGGCGGCCGACGCCGTAGCGCTTCTTGGTGAATTTGAACCAGCCCACCTGGATGATCACGGACAGCGTTTCGGCAACGAAGATGCCGCCCATGATGAACAGAACGATCTCCTGGCGCACGATCACGGCGATCGTGCCAAGCGCGCCGCCCAGCGCCAGCGCGCCGACGTCGCCCATGAAGACTTGTGCGGGGTGGGTGTTATACCAGAGGAAGGCCAGGCCCGCGCCGGCCATTGCACCGCAGAAGATGATCAGTTCACCGGCGCCCGGGATGTGGGGGATGAACAGGTATTTCGAGTAGGTGGCCGAGCCGGTCAGGTAGGCGAACAGGCCGAGGGCCGAACCCACCATCACGGTCGGCATGATGGCCAGGCCATCCAGGCCGTCGGTGAAGTTCACGGCGTTCGAAGTGCCGACGATCACGCAGTAGGTCAGCGCGATGAAGCCCCACACGCCCAGCGGGTAGCTGATGGTCTTGACGAAGGGCACGATCAGGTCGGCCTTGGGCGGCAGGTCCATCGAGAAGCCGGACTGCACCCACTGGAAGAACAGCTCGAACACCTTGGCCGGCGTCGGCGCGGACACGGAGAACGCCAGGTACAGCGCGGCGGCGATGCCGACCAGCGACTGCCAGAAGTATTTTTCGGCCGAGCGCATACCTTCCGGGTCCTGGCGCACGACCTTGCGGTAATCATCGACCCAGCCCACGGCGCCGAAGCCCATGGTCACGACCATCACAGGCCAGATCAGGCGGTTGCTCCAGTCCACCCACAGGATGGTGGCGGTGGCGACGGCAATCAGCAGCAGCACGCCGCCCATGGTCGGGGTGCCGTGCTTTTTCAGGTGGGTTTGCGGACCATCGGTACGCACGGCCTGGCCGTACTTCATCACGGTCAGCTTACGGATAACAGCGGGGCCCGCGACAAGGCCGATCACCAGCGCGGTGATCGTCGACATCACCGCGCGGAAGGTGATGTAGTTAAAGACGCGGAATGCGCCAATTTCGTCCTGCAGGAGTTGTGCAAGCCAGAGCAGCATGATTAGTGTGTTTCCTTTGTAGCGTGTTGCGATCCAATCAAATGCTGCACGACCCGTTCCATTTTCATGAAGCGGGAGCCCTTGATCAATACGGTTGCATTCGGCGTTGCCGCAGCCTGCACGGCCTGCAGCAGCGCGTCGAATTCTTTATGGTGGCGCGCATGGGGCGCCATGTGCGCGGCCAGTTCGCCCGTCGCCAGGACGGTTTCGATGCCGCGCGCGGCTGAATAAGCCGCTACCTCTTCGTGGAACTCCTTTCCCTGCGTGCCCACTTCGCCCATGTCGCCCAGGACCAGCACGCGCGGCGCCGGCGCCTGCGCCAGCACATCGATGGCGGCGCGCACGGAGTCCGGGTTGGCGTTGTAGGTATCGTCGATGATGGTGGCGCCGTTGGCGGCTTGTTTTTTCTGCAGCCGGCCGCTGACAGGCGCGAAGGCCTCCAGGCCGGTCTTGATCTCGTCGGCGGTGATGCCGGCGGCGTGAGCGCAGGCGATGGCCGCCAGCGCGTTCAATACATTGTGATCGCCGAAGGCTTGCAGGCGCACGGCGAACTTGTCCTCGCCGGGAATCTTCACGCACAGCAGGCTGCCGTGCGGCACCGGCTTGGCGGTCGCGGAAACCGAAGCTTCCGGCGACAGGCCGAAAGTCAGCACGCGGCTGCCCGCGGCCAGGCCTTGCCAGATATAGGTGTATTCGTCGCTGTGCGGGAACACGGCCACGCCGTTTTCCGGCAGCGACGACAGCACGCTGCCGTTCTCGCGCGCCACCGCTTCCACGGTGTGCATGAATTCCTGGTGCTCGCGCTGGGCATTGTTGACCAGGCCGACGGTGGGCGCGGCAATGGCGCTCAGGCGGCCGATCTCGCCGGGGTGGTTCATGCCCAGTTCCACGACGGCCGAGCGGTGCTGGCCGCTGAGGCGGAACAGCGTGAGCGGCACGCCAATTTCGTTATTCAGGTTGCCGCGCGTCGCCAGCCTGCCCTCTTCGCCATGGGCGGCGGCAAGGATGGCGGCGATCATTTCCTTCACGGTCGTCTTGCCGTTGCTGCCGGTGACGCCGATCAGCGGCAGCTTGAAGTGCTCGCGCCAGGCGTTGGCGATGCGGCCCAGCGCCGTCAGCGTATTGGGCACGACGATGGCCGGCAGCGGGAAGCCGTCCGGCAGCGTATCGACCACCACGGCGGCGGCGCCGCGCTCGGCCACCTGCGGCAGGAACGCGTGCGCATCGTGCACCTCGCCCCGCAGCGCAACGAAGACTTCGCCCGGGCCGACGGCGCGGCTATCGGTGGAGATATTGGTGATCACGAATTCCCGCGCAGCCGGATCGGCCGCAACGAAGCGTGCGCCGGGCAGGGCCGAGAGGATCTGGTCAAGAGTCCAGCGCATCAGTGTTGCCTCATCATGGTGAGCCGCGCGGACAGCGCCAGCTGCGCGTGCTCGGCATCCGAGAACGGCATCTTGCGCCCCTTGATTTCCTGGTACGGCTCATGGCCCTTCCCCGCCAGCAGGATCACGTCAGTCTTGCCGGCGTGGCGCACGGCGGAGAGGATGGCCGCGGCGCGGTCCTCCACCGTCATGAATTCAGAATGCGGGTGCTGCGGGTCCATGCCGGCGACGATCTGGCGGATGATCTCGGCCGGATCTT
>DASWYX010000718.1:0-3792 GCA_036404755.1 Pseudoduganella sp. | reverse complement strand
GCGGCCGGCCCCGTCGTGCGCGCCGCGCTGCCGGAGGCGTCGCCCGAGCGCGTGCCGCGCCAGCACACCGCGCTGACCGATCTGCATTCCATTTACACGTCTTTGCTCGACCGAGGAGAACCAAGCCATGCCGCGTGAACTATCCGTGTTCGGCGTCCTGATCCCGACACTGCTGCCCATCTTCTGCGCCAGCCTGCTGCTGCAAGGCTTGCTGGACCGCGTGCTTGGCTGGGCCGGCGTCTACCGCCAGCTGTGGCATCCGGCCCTGGCGCGCTTCTGCCTGCTGGCCTGCATCTTCGCCGGCCTCACCCTCACCTTCTACCAATAAGAAAAGGATCGCCATGCTGACCAAGATCTTCCGCTTTACGCTCACTGGCCTGTTACTGGCCGCCGCTCTCTGGGCCGGCAAGCTGGCCTGGGACCGCTACATGGAATCGCCGTGGACGCGCGATGGCCACATCCGCGCCGACGTCATCAACATCTCGGCCGACGTGGCCGGCACCGTGACCGAGGTGCAGGTGCGCGACAACCAGTTCGTGCACAAGGGCGACATCCTGTTCATCATCGACAAGGAGCGCTATGCGAGCGCCCTGTCCCAGGCCAATGCCACGCTGGCCGCACAGCAGGTCGAGAAAGGCCGCCGCGCCCGTGAAGCCAGCCGCCGCGCGGCACTGGGCAGCGAGATCGTGTCCGCCGAGGCGAAGGACAATGCGGACTACGCCGTCAGCAGCGCCGCCGCCCAGCTGGAAGCGCTGCAGGCCGCACGCAAGGTCGCCGCGCTGAACCTGGAACGCACGGTGGTGCGCGCTCCCGTCAGCGGCTATGTGACCAACCTGAATGTGCACGTGGGCGACTTCGCCGCCGTCGGCGCGGCCAAGCTGGCGCTGATCGACAGCGAATCGTATTACGTGATCGGCTATTTCGAGGAAACCAAGCTGCCGCAGCTCCAGCCCGGCGCGAAAGTGGACATGCAGTTGATGGACGGCGCTTCGCTGCAGGGCCACGTCGAGAGCATCGCGCGCGGCATCACCGACCGCGACGCCAGCACCGGCCGCGAACTGCTGGCCGACGTGAACCCGACCTTCAACTGGGTCCGCCTGGCCCAGCGCATCCCCGTGCGCATCCACATCGACACGCCCCCGCCAGGCCAGCCGCTGGTCGCAGGCAGCACCTGCACCGTCGTGATCCGGCACGGCTAAGCTTCTGCACGGATGCCCGGGAAGGCCATCCGTCAGCCCGAGGCTGCGGCCGGCGGCATGCCGCGCGGGTGTGGCGCGGCGACGGGACAGCCGAAAAAAAGCCCGCTTCGGGAGCGGGCTTTTTTCATTTCTGCGGCTTGGTATGCCACATGGCGTAAGCGAGGTGTTCCCACCAGTGTTCGCGCGACTGCACGGTCAGCATGCAGGTCTTGTCGATTTCTTCCTTGAACACCCGGTCGCGGCACTGCTTGTTGGCCAGCGCGTTGCGCTGGTTCTCGGCATTCACGATGGCGACGGCCATCCAGAACACGAGGCCCGTCAGCAGCACGACCAGGGTCCAGGCGAGGTGGTTGATCCAGGGGCGGTCGTACAGACCCGCCTCGTCCGGCGAGGACTGCCTGAATGCCTCCATTACGTCTTCTTCACGGTTCTTCATTATTTACTTCTTGGTTGCAGCAGCCTTTGCGACCAGGTAGTCCATCACGGCCAGGGTCTTCTGCTGGGAGACCACTTCCGACTCGCCCGGCCGGCCGGCCTGCGACGGCGAGGTCACGTATTTGCCATCGATCACGATAGTCGGCGCGCTATCGACCTTGTAGGAGTTGATCAGCGCGTTGGCACGCTTCATTTTAGTCTGCACGCCAAACGAATTGAAGGCTTCCAGGTACTTGGCCTTGTCCACGCCATTCTTGGTGACGACTTCGGTGATCGAATCGTCGGTCAGCAGGCGGTTATGCTCAACGTGGATGGCGCGGAACAGCTTGTCGTGCACGCCATCCAGCTTGTTCATCGCTTCCAGCGTCAGGTAAGCGTGGGCTTGCGGGTCCTTCTCGCCGGTGCGCGGGAAGTGCACGCGCTTGAACACGATCTTGTCCGCATTCTTCTTGACCCAGTCGGCCATCAGCGGCTCCAGCGCATTGCAGTGCGGGCAGGAGTACATGAAGAACTCGACCACTTCGACCTTCTTGCCGCCGGTGTCGGCGCGCACAGGCGTGTCGAGAGTCTTGTATTCAACGCCCTCCTTCGGTTCGGCAGCAAAAGCAGCGCCGGTGGCGGCGAACATCAGGGCGGCCGAAGCCAGCATGAGGCGCAGGAAACGCATAGTCATCCTTTAATGATTGGGGTGGCAAACGCCGCGAGATTACCATTTTTTGGCCCCCAATTTCAGCTCCGGCGCCAAAAATGCCGCCGCCACCCCCAATTTAAGCACCGTTTAAGCCCGCGCCAGCCGCGCCGACGCACTGCGTAGGGCGGATCATTGATCCGCCGCTGCGTCAGAAGTCGTATCGCACGGACAGCTTCAACTGCCGGCCATCACTCGGATAAATCCCCGAGCGGCAGCCGAAAGCCGCAGTGTAGTAATGCTTGTCCGCCAGGTTCAGCCCGGACACCGCCACTTCCCACTGGCCAAACTTGCGAGCATAGCGAGCATCCACGGTCGTGAACGAAGGAATGCGCGCGCTGCAGGTATTGCTGAAATCCGAGCCGAAGCGCTGCTCATCCACCCACTGCACGCCCACGTCCGCAGTCTGGCCATCGGAAGGCAGCCAGGCCAGGCGCGCGGTGACGATATTCTTCGGCACCAGCACCATCTCTCGGCCGGAGTTCGGGCCCTCGCGGAACTCCGCCTTCACATGCTGATAATGCCCACTGACCTGCCAGTCGCGCGCCACATGGGCGCTCGCATCCAGCTCGAAGCCTTCGCGGCGGGTCGGATCGAGATTGGTATTCGCGCCAAAGCCGAAAGAGCCCGCAGTCGGATCGAAGAAGATCTCGTTGTTGATGTTATGACGGAACACGCGGCCATCCAGCTTCACGCCGGCGATCGAATAGCCCGCGCCCAGCTCCACATCATGCGAAGTCTGGGTCTTCAGCGGCACGCCCCACGCAACGGTGAAGCCATTCTCGTCGGCGTTCGCCACGCGGTAGCTCTGGCCCGCCTTGGCGTAGACGGTCAGGTCAGGCGCTGCCAGCACGCTGCCCTGCACTTCCCAGGCATTGTGGGCCTGGGTCACGTCATAGGCCGGCTGGGCGCGCAGCGGATCGGTGGCTTCCTTGTCGAACAGTTCACGGCGCACGCCTGCGGCAAGGCGCGGCTGGTATGCGCCGCCGAACTTGATCTCGTCGCGCAGATAGAAGGCCTTGGAGCGCTGCGTGGTGTCGTAAGTGCCGTCGGTGACGCGGTTCCAGCGCGCCAGGTCGACACCGGCCACCACCTCATTCAGCAGCTCGCCGAATTGCGCCAGGTGGCGCACGCGCGGCGAGAACTGGGTCTGCTTGCTGTCGTAGTGCGAGCTGAAGGTGCCGAAGGAGCTCACATAAGTCGCCTCGGTTTCCTTCTTGCGGTGCGACAGTTCGGCCGCGATGTCGAAGGCGCCCAGCTTCTGCTCGTAGAAGGCGGTATAGCGGTCGCTATCCAGCTTGCCGAAATCGTTCGGCGTATTGGTCTGGCGCGGATTGGCGTCGAACTGGGCCTGGGTCAGCGAGCCGGCGAAGCGGTTGTCCTGGCGCGTGATCTCGGCGCGCACACCGAAGCGGCCATAGGAGGTGCTCCACTGGGCCCCGCCGCCGAAGTGGCTCTGCTTGAATTCAT
>DASWYX010000717.1:0-2925 GCA_036404755.1 Pseudoduganella sp. | reverse complement strand
TTTGCCGCGTCTCTGCGGTTGAAGCCGGCGACCATGTCGAAGCGGAACAGGCGGCATTCGAGCGCGCCGTTGAAGAACGGCGTCTTGCGCGACTCCTTCAGGCGCAGCAGCTTGGGCAAGCCCAGGTCGGCGGTGAAGAAGTAGGCCGTCCATCCGGCAAAACGCTGCTTGAGCGTCGTCGCCAGCGCGCCGTAGAAGGACTTTGCCAGCTCATCCTCCTCCAGCGAAGCATCGCCGCGCACGCCGATCCGCTCGCCGTACGGCGGATTGGTCAGCAAAATGCCCGGCGTGGCGACCGGCGCCTGCACCTGCTGCGCCTCGATCTGCTTCAGCGGCACCTCGAACAGGATGCCGGCGCTCTTCAGGTTGTGGCGCGCCATGGCGATCATGTCGCCGGAAATATCGGAACCGAAAATGGTCGGCTCGGACGGCAGCGGGTTGGGCTGGATGGCCGCCTTCATCGCCTGCCACGGCTCGGGATCGAAATCGTAGAACTTTTCGAAGGCGAAGGAGCGGCGCGCGCCGGGCGGAATGCCCTGCACCATCTGCGCCGCTTCGCACAGGATGGTGCCCGAGCCGCACATCGGGTCGAACAGCGGCACGCCCGGCTTCCAGCCCGACACGCGCAGCAGGCCGGCGGCCAGGTTCTCGCGCAGCGGCGCGTCGCCCGTCTCGCTGCGCCAGCCGCGCTTGAACAGCGCTTCGCCGGAGGTGTCGAGATAGATGATGAACTGGCGCTGGTCGAGGAAGCCGACGATGCGCATGTCCGGCTCGCGCGTATCGACCGAGGGACGCTTGTTGTACATATCGCGGAAGCGGTCGCACACGGCGTCCTTGATCTTCAGCGTGATGAATTCGAGCGACTTCAGGGGCGACTTGATGGCCGTCACGTCGACACGGATCGTGTGGTCGACGCCGAACCATTCCTCCCAGGCCTGGCCCAGCACCAGGTCGTAGATGTCGTTCTCGTTGTCGTAGTGGCACACGCCCATGCGCATCAGCACGCGCGAGGCGATGCGCGAATGCAGGTTGATGCGGTAGGCGTCGTACAGGTCGCCCGAGCAGTGCACGCCGCCCGGCACCTGGTTGTGGATTTTCAGCGTCGGGCTGCCCTGGGCGATTTCGCCCAGTTCCTCAGCCAGCGCCGCTTCCATGCCGCGCGGGCATGGGCAGAAATAGGATGTCATGTGCTACCTTTCAGAATGGCTTGACGACCACGAGGATCACGATCGCCAGCAGCATCAGCACAGGCACTTCATTGAACCAGCGGTAAAACACGTGGCTGCGCGCATTGGCGCCACGTTCGAATTTTTTCAGCAGCGCGCCGCAGGCATGGTGGTAGCCGATCACCAGCACCACCAAGGCCAGCTTGGCGTGCAGCCAGCCGGGCAGCTTGATGCCGGCGGCCACGTATTGCAGCCAGGTGAGCCACAGGCCGAACACCAGCGCCAGCACGGCCAGCATCGTGGTAAAGCGGTACAGCTTTCGGCCCATCGTCAGCAGGCGCTCGGTCGCGGGACCCGGCACTTCCATCGCCAGGTTGACGAAGATGCGCGGCAGGTAGAACAGGCCGGAAAACCAGGAAACGATGAAGACGATGTGCAGCGCTTTTACCCAGAGCATTACGTTCCCTTATTTGCGTGTTTCGCCGTGGCCGAAGACGACGTACTTGAGCGACGTCAGGCCTTCCAGGCCGACCGGGCCGCGCGCGTGCAGCTTGTCGTTGGAAATGCCGATCTCGGCGCCCAGGCCGTATTCGAAGCCGTCGGCGAAACGGGTGGAGGCGTTCACCATCACCGAGGAGGAATCGACTTCGCGCAGGAAGCGCAGGGCCGCGCTGTAGTCCTCGGTGACGATCGCCTCGGTATGCTTGGACGACCAGTTGTTGCAATGCTCGATGGCGGCGTCCAGCCCGTCGACCACGCGCACGGCCAGGATCGGCGCCAGGTATTCGGTGGCCCAGTCTTCTTCCGTGGCGTGCGCCAGCTGCGGGTAGGCGCAGTGCGACAGGATGGCGTAGGCGGCCGGGTCGGCGCGCAGCTCGACCTGCTCGGCGGCGTAGCGCTGCGCCAGCGCGGGCAGCACGTCGGCGGCGATCGCGCGCGCCACCAGGAGCGTTTCCATCGTGTTGCAGGTGCCGTAGCGGTGGCACTTGGCATTGAAGGCGATGTCCAGCGCCTTGCCGATGTCGGCCTTGCCGTCGATATAGACGTGGCAGATGCCGTCCAGGTGCTTGATCATCGGCACCGTGGCTTCTTCCATCAGGCGCGCGATCAGGCCCTTGCCGCCGCGCGGCACGATCACGTCCACGTACTGCGGCATGGTGATCAGCGCGCCCACGGCGGCGCGGTCGGTGGTGTCGACCACCTGCACGCCGTCGGCCGGCAGGCCGGCGCCGGCCAGGCCCTCGGCCACCAGCCTGGCCAGCGCGCGGTTGCAGTGGATCGCTTCCGAGCCGCCGCGCAGGATCGTGGCGTTGCCGCTCTTGATGCACAGGCCGGCCGCGTCCACCGTCACATTCGGACGCGCCTCGTAGATGATGCCGATCACGCCCAGCGGCACGCGCATCTGGCCCACCTGGATGCCGGTGGGACGGAATTTCATGTTCGAGATTTCGCCGATCGGGTCCGGCAGCGCGACGATCTGGCGCAAGCCTTCGACCATGGTGGCGATCGCCTTGTCCGACAGGATCAGGCGGTCCAGCATGGCCGGCGCCAGGCCGGCTTCGCGCGCGGCGGCCACGTCCTGCTCGTTGGCCGCGCGCAGCGCCGGCGCCTCGCGTTCGATGGCGGCGGCGATCAGCGAAAGCGCCTTGTTCTTGGCGCCGGTATCGGCCTTGGCCATCGCGCGGGAAGCCTTGCGGGCACGCTGGCCGACGTCGTTCATGTAGTGCTTGATGTCCATGTTCCTGATCTTTTCAATGCG
>DASWYX010000716.1:0-6699 GCA_036404755.1 Pseudoduganella sp. | reverse complement strand
ATTGCCCTGGCGGTCGGCGGCCAGCGTGCGGGGTGCGAAGAAGCGCGCATCGGTCGCCGCGCCGTCCTTGTCGGCTTCGGAGAATGGATAGGGCCGGCCGTTCGGATCGCCCGCCAGCAGGTACAAGCCCGGCGCGCCCGGATCGGGATAAACGGTCAGTGTCAGCGACTGGGTGGAAGCGCCGGCGGCCGCGGTCACGGTCACGCGCGCATTCTCCTTCAGCGTGGCGGGTGGCAGGTAGCGCACCGTCGCGCCGCTGCTGGCGCTGAGCGAACCGGGACTGCCGGCCGTCAGCTGCCAGCTGACGTTCAGGCTGACGCCGGACGCGCTGAGATCGATGGCCTTGCCGCCCGCCAGCGTTTCGCTGCTGGCCGCGCTCACGGCCAGCACCGCCGGCGGCGCAGTGTCGCCCGCGCTGCCGCCGCCGCCGCAGGCAGCCAGGAGCAGGGAGAGGAGGACGGGGAGGAGTTGTCTGGTCATGGCCGCGGGCAAAAAGCGCGATTATGCGCCGGGCCCGCCTGCGACTAACTCTCACATTGTCACAGTCGTGCACAAAACTTTAAGTAATTGACGTTTCTGATTGACAACTTTGGTAGCGCAGGGCATCTTGGTTGCAATTTAATCAACCGGAGAGGCGGTCATGCAAAACCTCGCGATGCGGGAACAGGTGGTCGAAGACGGCGAGCAGCAACTGGCCTTCAGCGCGACGGGCAGCGAATACTTCCGCATCTGGATCGTCAACCTCTTGCTGAGCATCGTGACCCTGGGCATCTACTCGGCCTGGGCCAAGGTGCGCCGCAACCAGTACTTTTACGCGAGCACGCGCCTGGCTGGCAGCAGCTTCGAATACCACGGCAATCCCGGGGCCATCCTCAAGGGCCGCGTGCTGGCCGTGGCGCTGCTGGCTGGTTACCACTTTGCGTTCAGCGTGTCGGCGACGGCCGGCTTCGTGATGATGGGCGTGATGGCGCTGGTGATGCCGGTGCTGACCTGGAAGAGCCTGCAGTTCAAGCTGCACAATGCCAGCTACCGCGGCATCCGCTTTGGTTTCGACGGCAGCCTTGGCGAAGCCTACGCCCACTACCTGCTGCTGCCACTGCTGTTCGGCACCGGGCTGCTGGCGCCGCTGGCCCACAACCGCATCAAGCGCTTCCAGCACACCGAGAGCCGCTTCGGCGCCAGCCATTTCAGCTATGACGCGTCAGCCCTCAGCTTCTACAAGGCCTACGGCATCATGTTCGGCCTGTTCCTCGTGTTCGCCTTTGGCGCCGGCATCGTGGCCGCGCTGCTGGGCGTTACCGCGGAGAACGCCGTGTATGCGCCGCTGGTGGTTTATCTGCTGATGCTGTCCGTGATGCCGCTGTTCTTCTCCATGATCCAGAACATCATCTGGAACCACACCCGCCTGGGCGAGCACGAATTCCGCTGCAACCTGAAATGGGGCCCGTTGTGCTGGATCTACGTCACCAACCTGCTGGGCATTGTCTGCACGCTCGGCCTGTTCATTCCCTTCGCCAAGGTGCGGGCGATGAAGTACCGGGTGGAGGCGATGTCCATGCTGGTCAACGGCAGCCTGGATCATTTCGTGGCCGGCGAACAGTCGCAGGTCAGCGCGACCGGCGAAGGCGTGGCCGATTTCTTGGACCTCGACCTGTCGCTGTGATGCTGGCGGGGCGCTATTTCGACGGCCGTACCTCGCGCGCCTACCACGTCGCGCTGTCCGTGCAGGACGGCACGGCCGTGCTGGAAGGGGAGGCGGAGCGCGCCTGCCCGCTCGATGCGCTGCGCGTTTCCGAACGCAGCAGCCATGCCGCGCGCCGGGTGACCTTTCCCGATGGCGCCACCTTCGAACCGGAAGACCAGCAAGCCTTCAACACCCTGCTGCAGCAGACCGGCCATGAGGACAGTTCCGTCGTCCACGCCCAGGGCAGCTGGCGGATCGTATTCGCTTCGCTGCTGATCATCGTCACCGTGCTGGCGCTGGCCTACCTTTACGCGCTGCCCGTGGTGGCCGACCGCGTGGCGCAGGCGCTGCCGCCGTCCGCCGAGCGGCAGCTGGGGCAGGGCGTGCTCGACTTGCTAGACCGCCGCGTCTTCGCGCCCAGCGCGCTGCCGGCCGAACGCCGCCAGCGCATCGCCGACTCCTTCGCCGACCTGAAGGCGCCGCACGAAGGCGCGCCGCCCTACCGCCTGCTGTTCCGCAAGAGCCGCATCGGGCCGAACGCCTTCGCCCTGCCGTCCGGCGACATCGTGCTGACCGACGAACTGGTGCGGCTGATGCCGGACGATGGCGCCGTGATGGGCGTGCTGGCCCACGAGCTGGGCCACCTGCACCGCCGGCACATGACGCGCCGCCTGATCCAGGGCTCGGCCGTGGCCGCCGTCAGCGCGCTGCTTTTCGGCGACGCCAGCGCCGCCATCTCCGGCCTGCCCGCGCTGGCGCTGGACCTGCACTACTCGCGTGACGCCGAAACGGAAGCGGACGAGTACGCGGCCGATATGCTGGTCCACAACGGCATCTCCCTCGCCAGCCTGGAGGAAGCCTTCCAGGCGCTGCAGGCGCTGGAGAGCGAGCGGCTGCCTTACCTGTCCAGCCACCCCCTCAGCGCCGACCGCCTCGCCCGCCTGCGCGCCCGCCGCGCCGAATTACCGTGAGGCCGTGGCCGAATGGCTAGGCGTCCGTGGGACCTGACCCCGGTGTGTTGCGGTGTTACACTTACTAAATGCAGACTTACTTTCTGATCGCAGCCACGCTGCTCTATCTTGTTTGTGCCTTCCTCCCATCCCGCAAGGCCGTTCCCGTCGCCGCGCTGATCGCCGGTGCATGGCTGCTGCACGGCGCCGCGCTGTGGATCGACGTGATGTTGCCGGGCTCTCTGCGCATCGGTTTCGCGGCCATGCTGTCGTCCGCGCTGTGGATTTCGGTGGCGGCGTACTGGCTGGAAAACCAGAATTATCCGCTGGACGGTTTGCGCCGCATCGTGATGCCGGTTGCGGCCTGCTCCACCGTGCTGCAGGCGGCTTTTCCCGGCAACCTGGTGCCGGTCACCGGCCATTCGAGCGCCCTGGGCTGGCATATCGCAATCGCCACGCTGGCCTACGCCACGCTGACCATCGCCGCCTTCCACGCCGTGCTGATGGCGCTGCAGGAATCGCGGCTGCATACGCGCAGCGAGCGCGCCAGCTTCCTGTCCACCGCGCTGGACCAGCTGCCGGCGTTGCTGACGATGGAAAAGCTGTTGTTCCGCCTGATCGCCTTCGGCTTCCTGCTGCTTAGCCTGACCGTCCTGTCGGGCATTGTGTTTTCGGAAGAATTGTTTGGCCGGGCGCTGAAGTGGGACCATAAATCGGTCTTCACCCTGCTGTCCTGGATTCTGTTTGCGTCGCTGCTGGCGGGCCGCCATTTCCGCGGCTGGCGCGGCCGCACCGCGCTGAGCTTCACGCTGGCCGGGTTTGCGACGCTGCTGCTGGCCTATGTCGGCAGCCGTTTTGTACTGGAAGTGGTTTTACATCGAGGGATTGCATGACACGTATTCTGTTCTGGCTGGCGCTGGTCTTCCTGGTCATCGCCGCCATCCGCGCCAAGCTGCGCAGCGCACGCCACGTGCCGCCGCCGTCGACGCCCCAGCGCCCGGCTGCGCGCCCGGCCGACACGCCCGAGGCCATGCTGTGCTGCACCCACTGCGGCGTGCATTACCCCGCTTCCGAAAACGTTCCGGTGAACGGCCGCGACTACTGCAGCACGGCCCACGCCCAGCTGGCGGCGAAATAACTTGCGCGCACGCCTGGCTTACCTGTCGGCCGAATCGCGCGAGACCTTCTGGCGTTCGCTGCAAACGCTGAACGGCACGCGCGCCATCATCGCCGTCGTCCTGCTTGCCTACCTGAGCCTGGGCGCCAGCGGCAGCGTCGAGAACCGCCTGCGTCTGGAATTGTGCGTGCTCTACCTGGCGGCCTCGCTCGGCTTCGTGCTGGCGGCCAGTTACTGGCAGCGCCGCTTCATGCTGCAACTGGTGGTGCAGCTGGCCTGCGACATCGCCGTGATTTCCATGCTCTACCTGGCGGACGGCGGCATGCGCAGCGGCCTGGCCATCCTCTACCTGTTCCCGCTGGCCGGCTGCGCCATCCTGGCGCCGCTGCTGGTGGCGCTGTTTTTCGCGTCGACGGCATCGCTGGTGCTGCTGGCGGACGCTGCCTACCGGGCCTTTGCGCCCAGCGGTGAACTGGTGCTGCTGGTGCAGGCCGGCCTGTACGGCGCCGCCGGCTTCGCCACCGTGGTCGTGGTCAACCGCATGGCCGCGCGCCTGATCGGGCAGGAAGAACTGGCCGTGCAGCGCGGGCTGGAGGTCGGCGTGCAGCAGGCCATCAACCGCCTGGTGCTGGCCCAGTCCGGCGACGGCATCCTGGTGGTGGGCGGCGATGGCGTGATCCATATGAACAACCCGGCGGCGCAGCAAATGCTGGGCACCGTCGGCGCGCGCCAGGGTAGCCGCCTGAGCGATACGCCGGCGCTGCAGCCCATCGTGCAAGCCTATAACGACTGGCGCGGCTATCCCGAACACGCATCCGTCTTCGTCACCATCAAGCCCAGCGACGATCCCGCGCTGCAGGAAATGACCGCCGCCTGGAGCGCGCGGCGCGACGTCGCTTCGCACCTGAAAGTGCGCTTTGCCGCGGCCGACACGGCCGGCCTGGGCGCCGAGCGCAATGTGATCTTCCTGGAAGACGTGACCGGCATCGAGGAAAAGGCGCAGCAGCTGAAGCTGGCCTCGATGGGTCGCCTGACGGCCAGCATCGCGCACGAGGTGCGCAATCCGCTGTCGGCCATCGGCCACGCCAACTCGCTGCTGGAAGAGGACCTGCAGGCGCCCGTCCACAAGCGCCTGCTGAAGATCATCAGCGACAATGTGGCGCGCGTGAACCGCATGGTGGAAGACATCCTGCAACTTTCGCGCAAGGCGCAAAGCCACCACGACCCGCTGGCGCTGCGCCACTTCCTGGCCGAGCTGAAGGCGGAGTTCGATGAAACCCACAAGCTCAGCGGCGACATCGTCTGCCTCGGCGGCGTGCAGGATGTGACCGTGCGCTTCGACCCGCTGCACCTGCGCGAAGTGCTGATCAACCTGTTGAACAATGCCGTGCGCTATGCCAGCGGCAAGCCGGGCAGCATGCAGATCTTCATCGTCCAGCCCAAGGGGCGCCCGCTGGAGCTGCATGTGCAGGACGATGGACCGGGCATTTCGCCCGAAGTGCGCGCCCATCTGTTCGAGCCTTTCTACACCACGTCGAGCAAGGGCACGGGCCTGGGGCTGTATCTGGCGCGGGAATTGTGCTTGAATAACGAGGCCATGCTGGACTACGAATACCGCTTCGATTCCGAAATGGCAGCTGGCGGCCGCAAGTCGAGCGGACGTTTCGTGATCACTTTCGCGCGGCATGCCGCGCATGCCAACAAGGGAATTGCATGAGGTCTCCACGTGTCCTGGTCGTCGATGACGAAGCCGACCTGCGCGAACTGCTGGAAATAACGCTGCTGAAAATGGGGCTGGACGTGGACAGCGCCGAAACCCTGGGCGAGGCGCGCCGCCGCTACGCCGAGAATGAGTATTCGCTGGTGCTGACCGATATGCGCCTGCCGGACGGCCTGGGCCTGGAGCTGGTGCGCGAAGTCACGGCCAGCGGCAAGAACATTCCGATCGCCGTGGTCACCGCCTTCGGCAGCGCCGACAACGCAGTGGTGGCGCTGAAGGCCGGCGCCTTCGATTACGTCAGCAAGCCGGTGCAGCTGGACCAGTTGCGCGTGATGGTGCAGTCGGCGCTGAAATTGAACGATGCGGCGCCCGCCGCGGCGGACAAGCCCGCCGTCACCAGCCGCCTGCGTGGCAATTCAGCCGCCATCCAGGCCCTGCGCGCCCAGATCGGACGCCTGGCGCGCTCGATGGCGCCGATCGCCATCAACGGCGAATCGGGCAGCGGTAAGGAACTGGCGGCGCGCGAGATCCATGCCCAGAGCTCGCGCGCGGACAAGCCTTTCATCGCCGTCAACTGCGGCGCCATTCCGGAAGCGCTGATGGAGGCCGAATTCTTCGGCTACCGCAAGGGCGCCTTCACCGGCGCGGCCGATGAGCGCGACGGCTTCTTCCAGGCGGCCAACGGCGGCACCCTGATGCTGGACGAGGTGGCCGACCTGCCGCTGGCCATGCAGGTCAAGCTGCTGCGCGCCATCCAGGAGCGCCGCGTGCGCAAGATCGGCGCCACGGCCGAGGAGCCGGTGGACGTGCGCATCATCAGCGCCACCCACAAGAACCTGGAAAAGCTGGTGGAGGAAGGCCTGTTCCGCCAGGACTTGTTCTACCGCCTGAACGTGATCGAGCTGCGCCTGGCGCCGCTGCGCGAGCGGCTCGACGACCTCGAAGAACTGACCGAGGCGATCCTGTCGCGCCTGGGCACGTTCGAGAACAAGGTCTCGCTGGGGCCGGGCGTGCTCGACGCGCTGCGCGGCTATTCCTTCCCCGGTAATGTGCGCGAGCTGGAGAATATCCTGGAGCGGGCGCTGGCTTTCTCGAATGATGGCGTTATTAATATAGAGGACCTGGCGCTGAAGGGGGCGCCTTACGTGGCGCCGCAGGCGGTGACTGCGCCTGCGCCCGCTGCGCCGGCCTTTGCCTCTGCTCCGCCCATCCCGGCTGCGCCGGCGCC
>DASWYX010000715.1:0-2042 GCA_036404755.1 Pseudoduganella sp. | reverse complement strand
TCGGGGAGTTCGACAACGACCCCGTGTACTCGGCGCGGCGCCTGAAGGAACTGTTCGTCGACATCTGCACGGCCGATCCGGGCGAGACGTGGTCCGGCTACGAGCGCTACCTGGGCCAGCTCAAGCAGCGCCAGGACGTGCAGGCGATCGTGCGCGCGGCCCAGTGGCTGCGCCGCCACCACGACGAGGGACCGGTCAAGGATCCGGACCTGAACGCCGAGGGCGTGATCGCGCTGGCCATCGTCTTCGGCATCGAAGGGGGAGGGCGCATCGTCGCGCGCACCGGCCAGAAAGAGTTCGAGCGCTTCGTCAAGGCGGTGCGCAAGAACAAACCGGACTTCGACGCCGGCTGGGCCCGGCTGCTGGAAGCGATCCCGGCGCCGCACAAGGCGATCGTCGCCGAGCGCATTGCGCTGTACCGCAACAGCGACATCATCCGCGACATCGGCGGGAGCGTGCCGCTCAAGCAGCTGTTCGTGGAGCTGGAAAACTTTGCCGGTTCGGAGCTGGACGCCGAATACCCGTAACGTTGTCGTGGGGTCAGTCAGGCCGGGGGCCTGACTGACGTGCCCACGGCCACCGTATGGACATGCTGCCGCCCGTTTGCGGCTATGATTGCCTGCATGCCCCATACCCCCATCACCGCCGGTACCCCTGAATTCAGGCGCATCAACCGCGCCATGGTCTTCGGCGGTTTCTCCTCCTTCGCCCTCCTGTACTGCGTGCAGCCGCTGATGCCGCTGCTGGCGCAGGACTTCGACCTCACCCCCGCGCACAGCAGCCTCGCGCTCTCGGTGGCGACCGGCACGCTGGCCGTCTCGCTGCTGGCATCGAGCGTGGTGTCCGAGCGCTATGGCCGCAAGCCCCTGATGGCCGGCTCGATGCTGTGCGGCGGCGTGCTGACCCTGCTGGCCGCCTTCGCCCAGAACTACGGCCAGCTGCTCCTGCTGCGGGCCTTGCTCGGGCTGCTGCTGGGCGGGATGCCGGCGCTGGCCATGGCCTACCTGAGCGAAGAGATCGCCGGCCCCTCGCTGGGCCACTCGATGGGCCTGTACATTGGCGGCAGCGCCTTTGGCGGCATGACCGGACGCGTGCTTGCCTCCGTCATCAGCGACTTCTACGACTGGCGCATCGCCGTCGGCACGCTGGGCGCGGCGGGACTGTACGCGGCCTGGGAATTCAATCGCAGCCTGCCTGCGTCGACCAACTTCCGCGGCGGCCAGGGCGGCTGGCACGCGCTGTTCAGCGGGACCGCCAAACACATGCGGGATGCCGGGCTGCCGTGGCTGTTCGCGCTGTCCTTCGTGTTAATGGGCGTCTTTGTCAGCATGTACAACTACATCGGCTACCGCCTGCTGGCGCCGCCCTTCGGCATGCGCCAGAGCGCGGTCGGGGCGCTGTCGGTCCTGTACCTGCTGGGCATTTTCAGCTCGGTCTGGGCCGGCAAGCTGGCCGACCGCCTGGGCCGCCGCAACGTCCTGTGGCTGGTGATGATGGTGATGCTGGGCGGCTTGCTGCTGACCCTCCTGGACGCGGTGCTGCCGATCGCGATCGGCATGGGACTGTTCACCTTCGGCTTCTTCGCCTCGCACTCCGTGTGCAGCAGCTGGGTCGGCCGGCGCGCACGGCCACCGCAGGCGCTGGCTTCGGCCATCTACCTGTTCTTCTATTACCTGGGCTCGAGCGTGGTGGGCTGGGTAGCCGGCATCGTCTGGGCCTGGGCCGGCTGGGCCGGCGTGGTGAGCATGCTCGGCGCCGTTCTGGTGGGGGCGATGGCGGTGGCGCTGCGCTTGCGCGGCCTGGCGCCGCTGGAGCCCGTCAGGCAGCGCTAGGCCTGGACCGTGACGTACTTATCCGTCTCGTTGGTGTAGACCTTCATGGGGGTGCTTCCCGTGAAGGTGTTCTTGGAAACGACGGTGGGGGCCCCATACACATACGTCAGGCTGATATGCGCCTGGAACGAGCTGGGTGTTTTCCCCGCGCGGCGCCGGTCCTTGACGGAAAGGTGCAGTTCGAACTCAGCTTGTTGGAAGTGATCGAGT
>DASWYX010000714.1:0-7090 GCA_036404755.1 Pseudoduganella sp. | reverse complement strand
ACACGGACAGCGAATCGTGGTGCCAGCTCTTGATGCGGTCCGATTCGGCGCCGCGCAACACGTCGATCACATGTCCCGCTGCGAAGCGCTGATCCACGCGGTAAATGGCGGACAGCAGCTTCTGCACCGGCACCGTGCCGTCGAAGGACACGGGCGGAATCAGGCAGGTATCGCAGTTGCCGCAAGGCGCGCCCGGCTCGCCGAAGTAATCGAGCAGGCGCACGCGGCGGCAGCTCAGCGTTTCGCACAGGCCGAGCATCGCATCGAGCTTGGCGCCCAGCACGCGCTTGAAATTTTCGTCCGCTTCCGATTCGTCGATCATGCGACGCTGCAGCACCACGTCCTGCAGGCCATAGGCCATCCAGGCGCTGGCGGGCAGGCCATCGCGGCCGGCGCGGCCGGTCTCCTGGTAATAGCCTTCGATGGATTTGGGCAGGTCCAGGTGGCAGACGAAGCGCACGTCCGGCTTGTCGATGCCCATGCCGAAGGCGATGGTGGCGACCATGACGATATTGTCCTCGCGCAGGAAGCGGGCCGGGTTGCCGGCGCGCTTTGCGTGCTCCATGCCGGCGTGATAGGCCAGGGCGCGGATGCCATGCTCGTTCAGGAAATCGGCCGTCTCTTCGACCTTCTTGCGCGACAGGCAGTAGACGATGCCCGAGTCGCCGCCATGTTCGGTGGTGATGAAGTCCAGCAGCTGCTTGCGGCCGTTGGATTTCTCGACGATCTGGTAGCGGATGTTCGGCCTGTCGAAGGACGATACGAATTGCGCCGCTTCCTCCAGCTGCAGGCGGTGCACGATCTCGGCGCGCGTCTGCTGGTCGGCGGTCGCCGTCAGCGCGATGCGCGGGATGTTCGGGAAGTGCTCGTGCAGCACCGAGAGGCGAATGTACTCGGGACGGAAGTCGTGGCCCCATTGCGAAACGCAGTGGGCCTCGTCGATCGCGAACAGGGCGATCTGGGAATCCTGCAGCAGGTCGAAGCAGCGCTGCGTCAGCAGGCGCTCGGGCGCCACGTAGAGCAGGTCGATCTGGTTGGTGCGCACCAGGCGTTCGATGCGCGCCGCTTCTTCATAGGTTTGCGTGGAGTTCAGGAAGGCGGCTTTCACGCCGACTTCGGCCAGCGCGTCCACCTGGTCCTGCATCAGCGCGATCAGCGGCGAGACGACGACGCCGACGCCGTCGCGCAGCAGGGCGGGGATCTGGTAGCACAGGGACTTGCCGCCGCCCGTGGGCATCAGCACCAGCGCGTCGCCCCCATTGGCCACCTGCTCAACGATCTGAGCCTGCTGGCCGCGGAAGGCCGGGTAGCCAAATACGGTCTGGAGCAGGTGGAGGGCGTTTGAGCTGGTGTCCTGTGATGTCATTGAAAACTCTTAATCGACCCAGGCCACGGTGCCGGTGAGCCAGGTGGCGATGATGACGAGGCCGAAGGCAATGCGGTACCAGGCGAAGGCGGAGAAGTCGTGCGAGCTGATATAGCGCAGCAGCCAGCGCACGCACAGGAAGGCGGAAACGAAGGCCGTGATGCCGCCCACGCCGAACAGCGGCAGGTCGGCCATCGACAGCAGGGCGCGTTCCTTGTACAGCGAGTAGAAGGTGGCGGCCAGCAGCGTCGGCACGGCCAGGAAGAAGGAGAATTCGGTGGCCGCCTTGCGCGACAGGCCGAACAGCATGCCGCCGATGATGGTGGCGCCGGAACGGCTGGTGCCGGGGATCAGGGCGAAGGCCTGGGCGGCGCCCACTTTCAGCGCATCGATCGGGGTCATGTCATCCACCGAGTGGATGCGCACGGCGACAGGATTGCTCTTGGCGCGTTTTTCCACCCACAGGATGATCAGGCCGCCGACGATGAAGGCCGCAGCGACCGGCACCGGCGAGAACAGCACCGCCTTGATCATCTTGTTGAACAGCAGGCCGAGGATGGCGGCGGGCATGAAGGCGATGGCAAGGTTGATCACGAAGCGTCGCGCGCGTTCGCTGCTGAACATGCCGCTCAGCACTTCGATGAACTTGCGGTGGTATTCCCAGATCACGGCAATCATCGCGCCGCCCTGGATGGCGATCTCGAACACCTTGATCTTTTCACCGGTGAAATCAAGCAGGCTGCCGGCCAGGATCAGGTGGCCAGTGGAGGAAATCGGCAGGAACTCGGTAAATCCTTCTACCAGACCCATGATCAGAGCCTTGAAAGCGAGAATGATGTCCATTGTGATTTTGTTAAGTGTTCGGTGGGGAAACGCGGCGGGACTACGCGGGCACGAAGCTTACCACGACCGGACCTTGCCGAGGCACTCAACAGTAGATTAGCGCGGATCGGCGGGCCGCTTGTTGCGCTGGCTCAGTGCGCGGTGGCTTCTTCCAGCCGAGCCAGCCACAGCATCGCCTGCTCGCGCGATTCGCCGCACATTTCCGCGGACGGCTGCAGCCCCGCGCAGAACGCCGGCCGCTCAGGCTGTCCAAAAATGAGGCAGCGCATGTCCTCCCCCAGCTGCACGCAGCGCACGCCAGCCGGCTTGCCGTTCGGCATGCCAGGGATAGGCGAGGTGATCGACGGCGCCGTGCAGCAGGCGCCGCAAGCTGGGCGGCAGGTTGCGGTTTTCATGGGGCCGCTAGTATACCGCGCCGCGCTTGACTGGCCTCAAAAGCATGGAACTTGCGTGGCCTATGATGGTCCAATTGCTACGACCGACCAGGAAGTAGAAATGACCATGCCGCTCCAGTTCGACAAGTCCGCCTATCTCAAGATCCTGCGCGACGCCGGCGTCCCGCCCGACCTCGCCGAGGCCCATGCCGACGCCATCGAATCCGGCCTCACCCAGCCCATCGTCCTGCCCGCCGACCTGGCAGTCCTCAAAGCCGACATGCTCGCCCGGATGGACGAGCTCAGGGCGGACATGCTCGACCAGATGGGCGAATTGCGTGCCGCCCTCCTGGCCAAGATGGACGAGCTCAAGGCCGACATGCAAGCCAGGATGGACGAGCTCAGGGCCGACATGCAAGCCTGGATGGACGACTTCAGGGCCGACATGCAAGCCAAGGTGGACGAGCTCAGGGCCGACATGCAAGCCTGGATGGACGAGCTCAGAGCCGACATGCAAGTCAGGATGGATGAACTCAGGGCCGACATGCAAGCCAGGATGGACGAGCTCAAAGCCGACATTCAAGCCTGGATGGACGAGCTCAGGGCCGACATGCAAGCCAAGATGGACGAGCTCAAGGCCGACATGCACGCCAGGATGGACGAGCTGAGGGCGGAACTCTTCGCGAAGATGGATGAAAAATTTGCCGGGGTCGACGCCCGGCTCGCGCGGCTCAACGTCCTGGTTGCCGCCTCGGTGGTCATGGGCGCGATCGCGATCGCGCTGAACTGCGTGATCCTGATGCGCTTATGAGCGGTGTGGCGAGGCGGTCCAGCGGGCGCTGGCGGCGATGAGGAGCATGAAGCCGCCGAGGCAGGCGAAGGCGAAGTCGAGGCTGAGGGCGTGGGCCACGAAGCCGATCATCGCCGGGCCGGACAAAATCCCGGCATAGCCGATCGTCGTAATCGCGCCAATCGCCAGGCTGGGCGGCATGGCTTTCTGGTTGCCGGCCGCCGTGAACAGCACCGGCACGATATTCGAAGCCCCCAGCCCGATCAGCACGAAACCAAGCAAGGCTACGCCAGCGGAAGGCGCCAGCACCGCGGCAAAGAAACCGAGGGCGGAGCACAGCCCGCCCAGCAGCATCACGCGCTTGCCGCCGAGGCGGCGCACCACGCGGTCGCCCGTCAGGCGCCCCACGGTCATGGCGACGGCGAAGGCGGCATAGGCCAGGCCGCCGCGCCCCGCGTCCATGCCGCGCTCGACGGTGAGCAGCACAGCGCTCCAGTCCAGGATCGCGCCCTCGGCCAGGAAGCACAGGAAGCACAGCGCGCCGATGAAGATCACGGCCCCATGCGGCACGGCAAAGTGAGAACCGCCGCCCGCTTCCGGTTCGCGCAGCAGGTGAGGGCCGGCCAGCCACAATGACAGCGCTACCAACGCCGAGATAACGATGCTCGACCCGGCCGGCGACAGGCCCATCCACAACATGGCCGCCATCAGCCCGGCGCCAATAAACCCGCCAACGCTGAACAGCCCATGAAAGCCGGACATCAGCGACTCGCCGCTCTCGCGCTCCACGACCACGGCCTGCACATTCATCGCCACATCCAGGGTGCCGAGGGTCGAACCGAACAGGAACAGGCAAGCGCCCAGGAGGAAAGGCGTTGGCGCCAGCGCCAGCCCCGGCAGGATCAGGCAGGACAAGGCGCCGGATACCAGCACCACCGGCCGGCAGCCGAAGCGAGCGGACAGCATGCCGGTCATTGGCATGGCCACCATCGACCCCGCGCCGAGACAAAGCAGCAGCAGGCCGAGATCGGCTTCGTTCAGGCCGAGGCGCAGTTTGGCGAAAGGCACCAGCGGCGCCCAGGCGGACATGGCAAGGCCGGCCGCAAGAAAAGCCAGGCGCGTGGAGTAGCGGTGTGCGGTATTCATAAGGGCATGACGATACCGGCACCCGCTGACGGGCGCAAGCGCGTCCTGCCCCTGCCGCCGCGGCTGCCTAGTGCAGCACGCGTTTCGCCTTGCTGCCGAACGCCTTCAGCAGCTCGGCGCAACTGACGTGGATCAATCCCAGGTGGGCATCCCGCATCACCCAGGACGTTTCCCTGTCGCCATCGCGCCGCGCCACCTCGCGCTGGACGAGCTCGGTAAGCCGCTCTTCCAGCAGTTTCCGGTAGTAGGGCGAATTCTGGCTGCCGGCATGGATCTGGGCATATAAGTCAGCCCCTTCCCACAATTCAGCGATGCGCTGATCCCCCAGTCCTGTCGTAACCGCCAGGACTTGCAGTGAATGTTTGTTGTCCATTTTTATTTTCTCTCCCGTCTGATCAGTATTGTCCAATCTTGACGGCATTCAAGTTGTTATCTACTATTAATGACCAACAAGTAAGTTACCCATTCACTGTTTTTATGCAATCCCCGAATGAAACCAAGCCCCGCTGGGAGCGCCGCAAGGATGCGCGACCGCAGGAGTTGCTGGCGGCCGCCCTCGAATTGTTCACAGACCGTGGCTTTGCCGCCACGCGCCTGGAGGACGTGGCCCGTGCCGCCGGTGTCTCCAAGGGCACGCTCTACCTTTATTTCGAAAACAAGCAGGAACTGTTCAAGGCGGTCGTGCGCGACAACATCGTGCAGGTGATCGGCGAAGCGGAGGAGGAACTGGCTGCGGCCGAGGACATCTCCAGCGAAGACTTGCTGCGCGCCATGCTGGAAAAATGGTGGAACCACTCCAGCGACCGCCGCGCGGCCGGTCTCACCCGCCTGATGATGGCAGAGTCCAGCAATTTCCCCGAGCTCGCGGCGTTTTACGAGGAAGAAGTCAATGTGCGCGGCGGCGCCCTGATCACCAAAGTCATCGAGCGCGGCATCGCGCGCGGCGAATTCCACCCGGTCGACCCCTATGTGATGATGCAGGTGCTGACGGCGCCCATCATGATGCTGATGATGTGGTCGCACAAGTTTTTCCCCTGCGATCAGCAGGAGATAGACCCTAAGGCCTATATGGAAACCTTCCTCGGACTGGTAAAACGGGGGCTGGCGCCTCAAAAATAGGCATTGGCCAGCGTTTTTGACGCATTCAATCCCCGAAAACTGCAGACTGTCGCAATTTCCCGCTATCCGTTGTCATTATCGTTAATATGCCCACCTGACCAGTTCAACGATAAAATGACGGATTATTTATCCCTCACCGAGTCATAAAAGATGAATATCGAACAAGCCCGTTTCAATATGATCGAACAGCAGATCCGTCCCTGGGATGTGCTGGATGCGGACATTCTCGATCTCTTGCTGGTCGTAAAACGCGAAAACTTCGTGCCGGAAGCCTACAAGAACCTGGCTTTTGTCGACACGATGATCCCACTGCCCGATGGCGAATCCATGCTGACGCCGAAGCTGGAAGCGCGCATCGCCCAGGATATCCAGGCCAAGAAGCATGAAAACGTGCTGCTGGTCGGCGCCGGCACCGGCTACCTGGCCGCCCTGCTGTCGCACCGCGCCCGTCACGTGACGGCCGTGGAAATCTCGCCTGAAATGAAGGCGGTGGCCGAGAAGAATCTGGCCGCCAACGGCATCAGCAATGTGTCCGTGGAACTGGGCAATGCATCCCAGGGCTGGGCCAACGGCGCGCCGTTCGACGCGATCGTCGTGTCCGGTTCGCTGCCGGTGCTGCCGGAAGCCCTGCTGCAGAACGTGAAGGTTGGCGGCCGCATCCTGGCCATCATCGGCGAATCGCCGGTGATGTCGGCCCACCTGATCACCCGTACGGGCGAGCACGGCTACGACACGAAGAAGCTGTTCGAAACCGACGTGAAAGCGCTCAGCGGCGCCGCCACGCCTTCGCATTTCACGTTCTAAGAGCGGAATCATGCAGCACATTACCGCTCCGGAACTGGCTGACTGGCTCGCCGACGAGGCCCGCGCCAAGCCATTCCTGCTGGACGTGCGCGAGAACTGGGAGTTCGAGACCTGCCAAATCGCAGGCTCGACCCTGATGCCGATGCAGACCATTCCGGCTCGCATCGACGATCTCGATGAGGATGCCCAGATCGTCTGCATCTGCCACCACGGTGCGCGCAGCCTGCAGGTGGCGGCATTCCTCGAACACCACGGCTTCGGCAAGGTGAGCAATCTGACAGGCGGAATTCACGCCTGGGCGGTCCAGGTGGACCCCGCCATGCCGAAGTACTAGGCCGAAAATTTTTTAATTTTTTGACGACTCCAACGGAGATGCAAATGCAGAAACCCCTACTCGCCGTGCTGATGTCCAGCGCCTTCCTGACGCTCAATGCACAGGCGGCCGACCTGATCCAGGTGTACAAGCAGGCGCTTGCCAACGACGCCACTTACGCCAGCGCCCGCGCTGCGCTGGCCGCCGGACAGGAACGCACGACGCAGGGGCGCGCAGGCTTGTTGCCGACCATTTCGGCAACGGGCACCAACACCAAGAACAACGGCGACTTCACGCCGTACAACGTGGGGGACGTTGGCGTCGTCAATGGCCAG
>DASWYX010000713.1:0-3206 GCA_036404755.1 Pseudoduganella sp. | reverse complement strand
TGGTAGGCCGCAGCATGTCCCGGATGTTCTTCTCCAGGCTGTACCAGAAATTGTTATCGGAGCGGTTGGCCACGGACGTGGTCGAGTTATTGTTACCGCCTGCGCCGCTCAGCGGATTGCTGGCCGTGGCAGTGCTGCCCAGCGAGCCGCCGCCGTATTGGGAACCGCTGGAGCCGCCCGTGGTCGAAATCTGCGTGGCGATATTCACGCTGCTGTTCGTGCTGCGCGCGATGTTCACGTAGTCGCTGCGGGAATTCTTCCAGTAAGGCTGGTCCGGCAGCACGATCAGGTTCTTGCCCTCGATTTCGTAGCGCATGTCCACCTGCTTCGAAATGCGCGACAGCAGCTGAGGCAGGGTCTGGTCAAGCGCATTCAGCGTGACCATGCCATCGATCGATGGGTGGATGTCTACATTCAGGCCCGCATCGCGCGCGAGCGCAAACAGCACCGATTGCACCGGCACGCGGTGCACGGCCACGCTGTACGTTTCCTGCCGCGCCGATGGACGGGGCGGTGGCAGCGCTGCTTCCTGCTGCACCGGCTCAGGTATCGCGCCGCCGGCCGGCACAGGCTCGCTCAAGTGCGACGGCGACTGCGGCAGCTTGGGCGATGCACAGGCGCCGAGCAATGCGCACATCAAGGATGCCGCAAGTGTTCTCATTGTTTTATCGTCGCCAAATAGTTAACTTGCCAAAGTAACTTCCCCAGATTCTTTCCAAAACGATCATACTGCGATTGCGCCAATGACCTGCGCACGAATAGCTTGCCTCCTGGATCGCTTGTCGCACATGACTTGCATCAACATGCAGGGCGTCGTCCACGTACGCGGCCAGCATGGCCTTGTCGGCCAGCACATTAATACGGCGCACGATGCCTTCCGACCCGCTGGCAATTAGCCGCACGGCTTGCTTGCTGAAGATATCCGGACCGTAATAGCCGGCCGCGCGCAGCCGGAAACCGAGAAAATCGGGAATCTGCTCAGGCGGCATGGACGGCACCACGAAGCTGTGCGTGATGCGTTCGCGCAGCTGGCGCATGCGCGGCAGGGCCAGGTGCTCGTCCAGCTCGGGCTGGCCGAACAGCACGATCTGCAGCAGTTTGTGGCGGGCCGTTTCCAGGTTGGTCAGCAGGCGAACTTCTTCCAGCGTGTCGAGCGGCATGGCCTGCGCTTCCTCGACGAGCAGGACGACCTGGCGCCCTTCGCCATGGCGCGCGATCAGCTCCTCGTTCAGCATGCGCATCACCTCATCCACGCGCAGGCCGCCCGGCTCCAGGTCCAACTCGGCAGCGATGGCATACAGCACCTCGTGCGGCCCGAGGCTGGGGTTGACGAGGTAGAGCACGTCGATATGCGGCGGCAGGTTCCGCTCCAGCATCCGGCACAACATGGTCTTGCCGCTGCCGACTTCGCCCGTGACCTTGACGATGCCCTCGCCATGGATGACGGCGTAAAGCAGGGCCGACAGCATTTCGCCCCGCGTGTTTCCGCTGTAGAAGAAGGCGGGATTGGGCGTGATGCTGAACGGCGCTTCGTTCAGGCCGAAGTGGGATTGGTACATGGGGTGGTCGCAGTCATGAAAGCGGCTTCGAGCGACTCGGCGCTGAAGTGTGCGCGGCAGTCGGCGGGCGAGCCGGAGAAGGCGAGCCTGCCGCCGTGCAGGATGGCCATCTGGTCGCATAGCTCATCGATGTCCGCCAGCGCGTGGGAAGTGAGCAGCACTGTGGCGCCTTCGCCACGCAGGGCCAGCAAGACTTCCTTCAGGCGCACGCGGGCGCGCGGGTCGAGGCCACTGGTCGGCTCGTCCAGCACGTAAAGGTCCTTGCAGATGAGGAAAGTGGCGGCGAGCCCCAGCTTTTGCGTCATCCCCTTCGAATAATGGCGCACGGTGCGATTCAAGGCTGACTCCTCCAGGTCCATCGCCTGCAGCATGCGGACAGCCGCGGCGCGGTCATAGCTTTGGTCTTGCAATTTCACCACGAATTTCAGGAACTCGTCGCCAGTCAGATGAGGGGGCGGCGTGAAGCGCTCAGGCAGGAAGGCGAGGGGCGCGCGTGACGCAGCTTGCAGGTGGCTGGCGCCGAAGATTTCGATCGTGCCCTCATCCAGTGCACAAAAATCGAGCAGGCAGCGCAGCAGCGTGGTCTTGCCGGCGCCGTTCACGCCCGCCAGGCCGAACAGCGAGCCGCGGGGAACGTCGAGGTCGAGCGCGGACAGCACGCCGTGTCCGGCGTGTTGTTTGCTTACATTTGCGAAGCGAATCGCTCGACTCATGGTTGGTAAATAATAACGAGTTTTGCTGGCTTGGCATGCACGGTTCGCATAAAATGGCCGCGAACATCACGAAAGGGGCGAACAGCTTATGACGAGGCCGGAAAAGGTCAGGCTTGGCGAGATTCTGGTGCAGCAGAAGCTGCTGTCCGAGGAACAACTGGGACTGGCGCTGGCCGAGCAGCGGCGCAGCGGACGCAAGCTGGGCCGCGTGTTTGTCGAACACGGCTACGTGACCGAGGAGCAGATTTCCGGTGCGCTGGCGCGCCAGCTCAACATCCCCTATATCAATCTCAAGTTCTACCACGTGAATCCGGACCTGGTGCGAAGGCTGCCGGAAACCCAGGCGCGCCGCTTCCGCGCGCTGGTGCTGGAAGAACGCAATGGCGGCGTGCTGGTCGGCGTCTCCGACCCCACCGACCTGTTCGCGTACGATGAAATCGCCAAGCTGCTGAAGCAGAATCTTGAGCTGGCGGTGGTCAATGAAACCGAAGTGCTGGCGGTGATCGACCGCACCTACCGCCGCACCGAGGACATCACCGACCTGGCGCGCGAGCTGGAACAGGAACTGGGCGATACGGCAGTGGACTTCGGCGTGCTGGCTGCGGCCAGCCCCGGCCTGGAAGAAGCGCCCGTGGTCAAGCTGCTGCAATCGGTGTTCGACGATGCGGCCCAGGTGCGCGCCTCCGATATTCACATCGAGCCGCAGGAAAACCGGCTGCAGATCCGCTTCCGCATCGACGGCGTGCTGCATCGCCAGACCGAGGCCGATATCAAGATCGCGCCGTCGCTGGCCTTGCGCCTGAAGCTGATGTCCGACCTTGATATCTCGGAAAAGCGCCTGCCGCAGGACGGCCGCTTCGGCGTGCGCGTGAAGAACGCCAAGATCGACGTGCGTATCTCCACCATGCCCACGCAATACGGCGAATCGATCGTG
>DASWYX010000712.1:0-4497 GCA_036404755.1 Pseudoduganella sp. | reverse complement strand
GGTGCTCGGCGAACGCAAGGCAGACCTGGTCGCGGACCAGCTGGACCTCGCCGTACGGCTTGGCGACCTGCCCAACTCCGCACTCGCCTCTTCATCGATCACCTGGCAATCCAGTTCAGCGCAGTGCACTGGTAACTTGATCTGCATCATGGCCGCACCAGCCACGCCACGCGCACACTGGAGCCATGAAAACGCCAAACGACACCACGCTCGGCATCCTGGAGATGGACGAAGCGCACAAGGAACTGTTCTACATGCTGGCGCAATTGCAGGACGCGTCCGATGAGGACTTCGCTTCCGGCAGCCAGGAACTGATGCGCGCACTGGAAGAAGACCTGCGCGCGGAAGATGAACTAATGAGGGCGGCCGACTATGCGCGGCGCGCTGAGCACACAGCCGAACATACGCGCATCATGGCCTGCCTGCACCACGCGATCGCAGCCGAAGACCTCGCGCACGGCCGCAAAGCCATACGCCTGCTGGCCGTCTGGCTGCAGGCGCATATGAATACGATGGATGTCGCGCTGGCCGTCGCGCTGAAGGGTTAAGCGGCGTTAGGCGGCGCAGGCAGCTTCCGCAACAGGCTGGCCGCTGGACAGCGCTTCCAGGCGGGAGCGGTCGAGAATGCGCAGGTCGCGGTTGTTCAGGGCGATCAGGCCGTCCGACTTCAGGCGGGCCAGCTGGCGGCTGACGCTTTCTACGGTGAGGCCAAGGTAGCCGCCGATATCCTCGCGCGACATGCGCAGCTGGAAGCTGGTCGACGAGTAGCCACGCTGGGCGTAACGGCCGGAGAGGTTCAGCAGGAACAGCGCCAGGCGCTGCTCGGCGCGCATATGGCTCAGGAACAACATCACCGACTGCTCGCGCTGGATTTCGCGGCTCATGGTGCGGTGGAATTGCTGCAGCAATACCGGCACCTGCATCACCAGCTCCTGCAGGCGGGCGAAAGGAATCTCGCAGACTTCACTATCCTCCAGCGCCACGGCGCTGACGGTATGCTGGCCGGTGCCGATGGCTTCCATGCCCAGCAGATCACCGGCCATATGGAAACCGCCAATCTGCTGTTCACCGCGCTGGCTGACCTGCACGGTCTTGAAGTGGCCGAAGCGGACCGCGAACAGGTGGTGGAAAGGCTGGCCTTCCACATACAGCTGTTCGTCGCGCGGCACGCGGCGGCGGCGGGCAATAATCTGGTCCAGGCGTGCAACGTCGTCATCGTTCAAGCCTTGCGGCAGACAAAGCTTGTTAAAGCTGCACAGAGAACACTTGGTGGCCTGGGGGGTAGACATTTCGCTGCTCCTTCTTATAGACAGAAGCAGTATCGTCCGAATCCCCCTACAGCGGTATCGGGCTAGCCATGCAATTGGCGTAGGGGTTCCCCTACAACGTCAGATCAGGCCATGTTCCAGCGCGTAGCGCGTAAGATCCGCGTTACTGGCCATACCCATTTTCTCCAGTATGCGGCTGCGATAAGTGGTCACCGTGTTGGGGCTCAGGTGCAGCAATTCGCCGATGCGCACTAGCGACTCTCCTGATGCAATCAACTTGAACACTTCCAGTTCGCGGTTCGACAGCGCCTCGTGGTCGCCCGTCGATCCTCCGCCCACCAGGCTTGCCAGCTTCTCAAGCAAGGCCGGGCTCACATGCTTGCCGCCGCAGGCCGCCTTGCGTACCGCGTCCACGAGCGTGGACGTGGGCGCATCCTTGGTCAGGTAGCCGGCGGCGCCCAGCTTCAACGCGCGCACCGCGTAAATCTCTTCCGAATAAGTGCTCAGCACCAGCACGGCCATGCGCGGATATGTGGCGCGCAGGGCTTTCAGCAAGTCCAGTCCATTCTTGCCCGGCATCTTGATATCCACCAGGGCGACATCGTAGCTGCGCTCGGCCACGCGCTCCATCGCTTCCGTCGCGTTGCTTGCCTCGCCTTCAACGCTGATATCGGGCGCGGTGCCCAGCATCAGGCGTACGCCGTTGCGCGCGATGGCGTGATCGTCCACCAGCAGCACGCTGATCTTGTCACTCATGGCTGTCCTCCAGCGGCAGGCGCAGTTGCAGAACCGTGCCCTTACCCGGCGTACCGCTAATCGTCAGGACGCCGCCGAAGCCGCGCGTGCGTTCATGCATACCCATGATGCCAAATGATTCCTTAGTCAAAAGATGGCCTTTGTCGATGCCCTTGCCGTTATCCGCGATCGTCAGCAGCACGGCGTCTTTGTCGCGCGTGGCGGACAGGCGTACCTCGCTGGCGTCGGCATGGCGCACCACATTGGTCAGCGCTTCCTGCGCGACGCGGAACAGCATGGTGCTGCGTTCCGCATCCAGCTCCAGTTCGGCAGCTTGCGGCGAGATCTCGCAGGTGCAATGCAGGCCGGTGCGCTGCTGCACCTGCTCCACATACCATTCCAGCGCCGCCCATACACCCAGCTGATCGAGCACGCTGGGACGCAGGTCCGTGATCACGCGGCGCACGGTTTCGATGGCATCCTGCGCAAGGCCCTGCACGTCGCGCAACAGAGAGTCAGGCTGATCACCGGCGCGTTCGATGGCGACATTGATATAGGCCTTGATGCCCGTCAGCAGGCCGCCCAGTTCATCGTGGATTTCCTGGGCGATGCGGGTGCGTTCCTGTTCCTTGATCTTTTCCTGGTGAACGGCCAGTTCGCGCAGGCGGTTTTCCATGCGCTTGCGTTCCGTGATGTCGCGCACCAGGCCCGTGAACATGCGGCGTCCGCTGACGCGCATCTCGGCGACGGCCAGTTCCATCGGGAACACGCTGCCATCGCGGCGCTGGCCCTGTACTTCGCGGCCGATGCCGATGATGCGCTTTTCGCCGGTGTGCAGATAATGTTCGAGGTAGCCGTCGTGCCGCTCACGGTCCGGCGACGGCATCAGCATGGAGACGTTCTTGCCGCGCACTTCGTCCTCGCTGTAGCCGAACATGCGCTGGGCGGCGGGATTCAGCCGTTCCAGCACGCCGCGATCGTCAATGGTGATGATGGCGTCCACTGCCGTTTCGAAGACGGCGCGCATGCGCTGTTCGGAATCGTGCAGTGCGCGCTCGGCCTGCTTGCGGGCGCTGATGTCGTAGATGGTGGCCATGACCATGGCCGGCATATCGTCGCCCTGCAGCGGCGACAGGCTGACTTCGACCGGGAACTCGCTGCCGTCCTTGCGGGCCGCGAACAGTTCAAGGCCTACGCCCATCTGGCGCGGACGGGGCGCACCGAAGTAGTTGTTGCGCAGGCTGGAGTGGTCATGGCGGAAGCGCTCGGGGATCAGGCTTTCCAGCGTTTTCCCCGTCAATTCGCCATGCTGGTAGCCGAACAACTGTTCCAGCGCGGGGTTGGCCAGCACGACCTGTCCGTGCGCATCGACGATCAGCATGGCGTCGGTGGCCGCGGTGAGCAGCCATTCCAGGCTGCGTTCAGCAATGGTCGGGTTCTTCAATAGTCGGTCCGGTTGATTGCACTCTCAGAGTGCGATTGTAACCGGTGCGCGGCTACAGGTTGAGCCGGTTGATGTGGTAGCAGGCCGGGCTGCGCCCTTCTGCGCCGTTGCAGATATGCTTGCGGCATTGCAGCGCGCCGGGTGCACCGGGCGCGGGACAGCGCCGGAATACCCGCGAGTACAGGTATTCCTTGGCGCGGGGGCTCATGCGCGCGAGCGCGCTTTCCGGGCTTTGCGGCGCTCCCACGATGTTGCGGGCGGCCGGCGGCGGACGCCGCACCTGGGCCGGCGCTTGCCTGGCTTGCTGGCGCACCGGCGCTGCCGTTTGCGCGGCGGGCGGACGGGCTTCAATAGGTTGAACGGTACGTGGCGTCTCCGCGACGCGGTTTGCTGCGGCTTCCGGGCCTGCGTCGCTCGCCGCGGCCGTCGGCGGAATCGGTGTCATTGGTGTCACTGCGGCGGGTGCTTGGGCGATGCTCTGCTCAGGCTTGTCTGCCGGCGCCGGCAGCACAGGTTGCGGCGCGGCGCGCGGCGCCGCCTGTTCTGTTGGCGCGGACGGGATGTGCGCAAAGCGCGCCAAGGCCGCGAGGTCGCGTTCAGTGGCGACGTTGCCCTTGATCCAAAGCGCGATAAACGTCAGTGCCGCGGCAATGAGCAGCACCAGGCCCCATAGCACGGGGCCCTTGACCCTGGCACTGGCCTGCGCCGGCTCCTCGCCATCGGCAGGCCAGGCGTCGGTGCTGGTCGGCGTTGGATTGAATTCCGGATGCGTGGTCGCACCCACCGGCGTGGCCCAGTCGGACTTCGGACGCTCAGCACCGCCCTGCCGCGCCGACCACACCGCCGCGCCTGCGGCCGCTCCTGCCGCCGACCCAACCGCCGCCCCTGCCGCGACTCCGGCCGTCGCCCCTGCCGCCGATCCAGCCGCCATCAGATGATCCTCCGCGCGCCGGCCCGGCGTAGCAGCACCCGCCGCGGCCCCGCCGAATGGCGCTCGCCGCGGTATATCATGTGTCCCAGCCTCCACGCCACTCCGCGCCGCAGCCTGGC
>DASWYX010000711.1:0-3866 GCA_036404755.1 Pseudoduganella sp. | reverse complement strand
GGTGCGCATGGGCCTGGTGTCCGTGGCCAAGCTGAAGGAATGGCGCGGCTATGTGATCGTCGGCGCCTTCGTGATCGCCGCCGTCGTCACCCCGCCGGACGTGGTCAGCCAGTTCTCGCTGGCGATCCCGATGTGGCTGCTGTTCGAAATCGGCGTGATCCTGTCGCCGATCTTCGTCAAGGCCACCCAGGCCCCCACCGAAGAAAACTCCTAGGAAAACAGCTTAACCAGCGTGATGGTGTGCATCACCATCATGACGGCCAGAATCCAGTAGATGGGCCGGAATGTGCGATCAATTCTGGCGTTGCGCTCGTCCATGTCGCGCTTGTAGTAGGCGGTGATCTTCGCTTCCGCCAAGGCCAGGTCGGTAGGCTGAACGACTTCCTGGTAAAGCCCCGCCGCAAGCGCTTCCGCGTAGAGTTCCGCCAGGACGGGCTCTACGCCGCCGTCGCGCAGATACTTGGCATAGTCGAACTTGTCGATATACAAGGGCATGGTCATGCTGCCTCCCCATTCAGCAGATTAGCAGAAACGCGCCGCGGTGGCGGCGCTTGGGGAAGAGCTTAGACCGCTTACTGCATCAGCTCCTTGATCACGCGCACGGGCGCACTGCCGTAGCTGAGGAACTGTTCGTGGAACTGCTTCAGCGAGAACTTGCTGCCCAGCGCGGCGCGGCGCTGTTCGCGCAATTCCATGATTTCGGAATAGCCGCTGAAATAGCTGGTCAGCTGCACGGACGTCAGCTGCACGCGGCGCCATTTTTCCTCGGCTTCGCGCGTGGTCTGGAAGGCTTGCTTCGTCAGCAGGTCCATGGCCTGTTCCTGCGTCATGCCCAGCACGTGCACGCTGTAGTCGAGGATGGTATTGGTCACGCTGCGCAGGTTCCATTTCGAGTACATCAGCCACATCTCGGGCTCGTTGTTGCCGTAGCCCGATTCCAGCATCATGCGCTCGGCGTACACCGCCCAGCCTTCCACCATCGCGCCATTGCCGAAGATGGACTTCACGATCGAGGGCGAGCGGTTGGCATACACCAGCTGCGCGTAATGCCCCGGAATCGCCTCGTGCATGTTCAGGATCTGCAGAATCCAGTAGTTGTACTCGCGCAGGCTGCTTTCGGCCTGTGCCGGCGTGGCGTCATCCAGCGGCGTCACGTTGTAGTAGGTGCGGTCCTGCGGACGGTAAGGTCCCGGCGCCTCGATGCTGGCGCCGGCCACACCGCGCTGGTAGGCCGGCGTTTCGCGCACCACCAGCGGCTTCTTCGGATCGAGCGTCAGCAAGTCATGCTCGATGACCCAGTCCTGCAGCAGCGGAATCTGGCGCCGGATCTCGGGGAAGAAATCCTTCGGCGCGACGTGGTTGGCGGACAGCTTGTCGATCATCATGCCGATCTTCGCGCTGCGGTCGGCCGGCTTCGGCGTATCGGCCAGGTACTTCGGCCACAGCTCGTCCGCAATGCGGTCCATATTCGACAGCAGCTGCTCGCGCGCCGCCAGCGCCTTCTGGTAAGTCTGCTCGGCCGTACTGCCCGACTGGATATCGAAGCCGAACTTGGCTTCGTACAGCTCCTTGCCGATGCGGAAGGAGCGCACATTCGCTTGCGTGGCCAGCTGCTTGTCCAGTTCGCCCAGCCAGGCCGCATAGCCTTCCACCGCCGTCTTCGCCGCCGCGATGCGCTGCGTGAACAATTCCTTTTCCTGCGCGGTGAGGATGGACGCCTGCGCTTCCTTGTCCAGGTCCGCCAGCACCGACAGCACGCCCGGCGCCTGGTCGATGGCCAGACGCGTGTGTTCGCGCGTCGGGTTATTGATGCTGTTGCGCGCCGCATCATAGTAGGCCGGCACGCCGGCGATGCGCTTCAGCAGCGTGCGCAGTCGCTGCGGCTTGGCCGCGTATTCCGTGTTGAGGATGAAGTCGATCGGGCTGGCGATATTGTAAGACGCCGGGTTCCACTCGAATTCACGGAAAGTGGTCAGGTACCAGCGGTCGCCGTTCAGCTTGTTGATCAGCAGGCCCAGGTCGGAGCGCTGCTTGGGCGAGAGCTGTTTCGCATCGATGGCGCCGAACTTCTGCAGCCACTCGTCGATGAAGGCCAGCTGCTTTTCGCGCGTGGCCGGGTCGGGAATGGTCAGGGTGGCGGCCGTGTCGTACTTGCCGACGGCGATCGCCGCTTCAGGGTCGATGCGCCACAGCGCATTCAGGAAAATGCCGGCCTGGCTGTCGAAACTGCGGTCCTGGCGGCGCTCGGCGGGCACCGGCTTGACGGCGGGCGTGTTCGCGGCCGCGGTCGCGGCGACGGCGCCGGCGGCTGCACCCGCGGCGGCAGCCTTGCCCTTGCCCTTCGATTTTGCGCCGGATTTGGCGGCGGACTTTGCGGCGGACTTTGCGCCGGCTTTCGCGCCGGCCTTGCCCTTGCCCGTCGATTTTTTCGCGCTGGCGCTGGTCTTCGCCTTGCTGGCAGCTTGCTTTGCCGCCTCGGCCGGCGCGAACGCCAGGGACAGCATCATCGCCGCCAGGGCGATCTTGGTCTTGATCATGTGTTCAGCCTTCTGAAAGTGCGACCTGCGAGATTATCACAAGCCGAGCAGGCGCCGGGCCTCTGCTGAACTCAGCAGTGCGGCCGCGGCGGCGGCGTCGGACGGCAGCCAGTCGGGGAAGGGCGTTTCGCGGTTCACGTGCTTGCCGGAAGCCGTGTGTTCCTGCACCACGCGCGCCAGCGCGGCCGGCGGCAGCTCCGGCGCGAGGGCGGCCAGCGCCGGCCACAGGCGGCGGTGCACCATCGTCAGCTTGTTCTGCAGCAGGCGGCAAACGAGGATGTCGCTGCTGTCGTTCAGCGCATCCAGCACGGCAAAGATTTGCTTGCCCTTGGGGTGGCCCCACCAGCTGCCCCTGACGGGTTCGCCGGCGATGGCGTCGGTCAGGCGCGGTGCCGGGCCCTGGGCGGAAACCAGGACGACACCGTGCACGCGCACGAATTCAAGCGCTTGTTGTAGATCCATGCCCGGATCATGGCATGGATTGCCAGCCTTGGCGAGGGCTCAGAACAGCCCCATGCGGTTGCCACGGTCGAGCGTGGCGTAGCGATCGAGGATGGTGGCAACCAGCATGCCCTGGCGCTTGTCGTCCAGTCTTACGCTGAGCAGGCAGGTGGTGTGCTGCGTCTGCGGAGCGGACTGCTTGCTGCGCCAGCCGCGGCTGGGTTTGTCGGACGAGTCGACAATGAAATTGGACTGCAGCGGCCCGCCATCGTCGTCCCGCGATGCCAGGCGAATGGCGCGGGATTCAATGCCGGCGGCCAGCAGGGCTTCGCGCGCCTGTTCCGCAACGGATAAGTTGTCGAAGACGCGCAGCAGAGTATCGACCATGATGTCTCCTTGAAGCTTATGTCTTCATCATAGACCCGCCGCAAGAATTTTGCCGCACGTTTACTTAGCGCCGCAGTCCCTCGTGCAGCATGGCCAGCATATCCTCGGCCGTCATGCGCGCGGCCGTGTCGCTGCCGTCGAGCAGGCTGTCCGCCAGTTCGCGCTTGTGCGCGTGCAGGTCGACGATGCCTTCTTCGATGGTGTGGCGCGCCACAAGGCGATAGATGGTTACAGGCCGCAATTGACCCATGCGGTGGGCGCGGTCCGACGCCTGGTCTTCCACGGCCGGATTCCACCACGGGTCCATATGGATCACGTAATCGGCCGCCGTCAGGTTGATGCCCACGCCGCCTGCTTTCAGGCTGATGAGGAAGAGATCGCCCTCGCCGGCCTGGAACGCATCGACCGCCTGCTTGCGCTGGGCCATCGGCGTGGAACCGTCGAGATACTGGTAGCTGATGCCCTGGCGCTCCAGGTGCGCGCGGATCAGGGTCAGGTGGT
>DASWYX010000710.1:0-10531 GCA_036404755.1 Pseudoduganella sp. | reverse complement strand
GCCAGGCTGGAGGGGGCGCCGTAGCGCTCCAGGTAGGCGGGCGACGCGCACAGGAAGCGCCGGTTGGACATGATGCGGCGCGCGTTCAGGCGCTTGTCCGGCAGGGCGCCAAAGCGGATGGCGAGGTCAAAGCCGCTCTCGACCAGGTCGACCGGGCGGTCCGTCACTTCCATCTGCACCTCGATTTCCGGATAGCGCACGGCGAAGGCCGATACCAGCGGCGCGATCGTTGTGCGGCCGAAGCCCAGCGTCGCATTCACGCGCAGCAGGCCGCGCGGCGTGGCGCGCGCCTGCGAGACCGCGTCCTCCATTTCCTTTATCTCGGCCAGGATGCGCGTGGCGTGCTGCAGATAGGTTTCGCCTTCGCTGGTGAGGCTGACGCTGCGCGTGGTCCGGTTGAGCAGGCGTACGCCCAGCCGGCTTTCCAGTGCGGCCAGGCGCTTGGTGGCGGCCGGCGGCGTCAGGTCGATGGCGCGCGCGGCGGCGGCCAGGCTGCCGTGGCGGGCCACCAGCAAGAAGAACTGCATGTCTGAAGTCGGCTCGGATTTCACCTGGATTCACTTGAGAATTGAATTCAGGTGAATTATAGGCCGCGCTCCGCGGATTAATCTACGGCTTCCCGACACAACATGACCGCAGCCAGGAGACTTCCGTGAAGATCGTTGAAATCCGTGAAAAAACCGTTCCCATCAGCTCGCCAATCCGCAACGCCTATATTGACTTCAGCAAGATGACGCTGAGCCTGGTCGCCGTGATCACCGACGTGATCCGCGACGGCAAACCCGTGGTTGGCTATGGCTTCAACTCCAACGGCCGCTACGGCCAGGGCACGCTGATGCGCGAGCGCTTCATTCCGCGCATCCTGGAAGCCGATCCTGCCGCGCTGGTGAACGACGCCGGCACCAACCTGGACCCGCACAAGATCTGGAACTGCATGTTCACCAATGAAAAGCCGGGCGGCCATGGCGAGCGCTCGGTCGCCATCGGCACCATCGACATGGCGATCTGGGATGCCGTCGCCAAGATCGAGGGCAAGCCCCTGTTCCAGCTGCTGGCCGACCGCTACGGCAACGGCAAGCCGGACCGCAAGATCTTCGTCTACGCCGCAGGCGGCTACTATTATCCGGGCCAGGACCACACCAAGCTGAAGGATGAAATGCGCAGCTACATCGACCGCGGCTACACGGTGGTCAAGAAGAAGATCGGCGGCGCTTCGCTGGACGAGGACCTGCGCCGCATCGACAGCATCCTGTCCGTGCTGCAGGATGGCCAGAAGCTGGCGGTGGACGCCAACGGCCGCTTCGATCTCGACACGGCGATCAAGTATGCGAAAGCGCTGTCGCAGTACGACCTGTTCTGGTACGAGGAGCCGGGCGATCCGCTGGACTTCGAGCTGCAGGCCACGCTGCGCAACTACTACAAGAACCCGATGGCCACGGGCGAAGACTTGTTCTCGATGCAGGATGCGCGCAACCTGATCCGCTACGGTGGCATGCGCGCCGACCGTGACTGGCTGCAGTTCGACTGCGCGCTGTCCTACGGCCTGGTCGAATACCTGCGTACGCTGGACATGCTGCGCGAGCACGGCTGGTCGCCAAGCCGCTGCATCCCGCACGGCGGACACCAGATGTCGCTGAACATCGCGGCCGGCCTGGGCCTGGGCGGCAACGAATCCTACCCGGACCTGTTCCAGCCCTACGGCGGTTTCCCGGACGGCGTGAAGGTCGACAACGGCTACATCACCATGCCGGACTTGCCGGGCATCGGCTTCGAAGGCAAGGCGGACCTGTACGCGGAAATGCAGAAGCTGTCGGCCTGACCGGCTTGCGGAGCGCGTCAGCCGGCGGCGCGCCGCAGCTGGCGCAGGAAGCGCTCGGGCGGCATGTAGCCGATGACGCGCGCCTGCGGCACTTCCTTGCCGCTGGCGTCGAAGAGGATGATGCCGGGCGGCCCGAAAAGCTGGAAGCGCTTCATCAGGGCCTTGTCGTCGGCGTTGTTGGCGGTGACGTCCACCTGCAGCAGCCGCATGCCCTGCATGGCGCTGCGCACGGACTGGGAAGGGAAGGTCATGCGTTCCATTTCCTTGCAGGAGACGCACCAGTCGGCGTAGAAGTCCAGCATCACGGGCTTGTCGGCGGCTGCCAGCGCGGCATCCAGTTCGGCGATGGTGCGGATGCGGGTGAAGCGGGGGCCGTCGTGTGTGGACGAGGATGCGTCCGCGCTGGCGCTGCTGGCGGTACTGCCGGAGGAAGCGCCGCCGCGCAGGTGGGCCAGCGGCTGCAGCACGTCCTGTCCTGAGCTGGCCACGCCGACCAGTTCGAACAGGCCGGCCAGCAGGAACAGCACGCCGAGGGCCTTGCCCGCATAGCCGCCCAGGCCTGCGCCCTGTGCCACCGGCTCGCCGACGCGCAGGAACGCTGCGCACAGGATGGCAAAAGCGCCCCACAGCGCCATATTGGCGGTAACGGGCAGCACGGGCGAAATCATCCAGATCGCGGTGGCAATCAGCAGCAGCCCGAAGACCTTTTTCACATGGTTCATCCAGCCGCCGGCACGCGGCAGCAGGCTGCCGGCCGAGAGCCCGGTCAGCAGCAGGGGAACGCTCATGCCGCAAGCCATCGCAAACAGTGCGCCGCCGCCGGTGACGGCGTTGCCGGTCTGGCTGATATAGAGCAGGGCGCCGGCCAGCGGTCCGGCCACGCAGGGCCCGACGATCAGGGCGGACAGTGCGCCCATCACGAACACGCCAGCGATCTTGCCGCCGGATTGCTGGCCGCTGGATTCGCTCAGTTTCGTTTGCAGTGCGCTGGGGAGTTGCAGCTGATAGACGTCGAACATGCTAAGGGCGAGTGCCAGCAGCAGGGCGCCGAAGGTGAGCAGCACCCAGGGCTTTTGCAGCGCGCCGGCCAGGCCTTCGCCCGCCAGTCCGGCTGCGACGCCGAGTGCGGTGTACACGAGGGCCATGCCCAGGCTGTAGGCTGCGGCCAGCAGCAGGCCCCGTCGCCGCGTCACTTCCTTTTCGCCGACGATGATCGAGCTCAGGATGGGCACCATCGGCAGCACGCAGGGGGTGAACGAGAGCAGCAGGCCGAACAGCAGGAAGGCGCCGCCGATTTTCAGCACGCTGCCGGATTGCAGGGTTTTCTGGGCGAGCGAGGTGTCGTCTTCGGCTGCGGCGGGGACGCCGGCATAGGGGCTGGCCGTATTCGGCGCGGTGGACGCCAGGCTGGGCGCGGCGGCGAAAGGCGCGTCGGCGGCGGGCGAAGCGGCAGAGGGCGAGGCTGCGGCGGGCAAGGCGGCGAGGGCGCCGGGATGGGCGGGATCGATGCGGAAGGCGGTGGTCACGGGCGGGTAGCAGAGGCCCGCGTCCGCACAGCCCTGGTAGCCGACGGTGAGGGTGAACGGCCCGGCGCCCTGCACCGGCACGCTCAGTTCGAGCGCGCCGCAATACGTCTCCATCTCCTTGCCGAAATTCTCGTCGAACTTGCGTACGCCGGCCGGCAGACGCGGCGGCTGGACGCCGGGGCCGCTGAAGGAGAGCCGCTCGCGATACAGGTGATACCCGGGCGGCATCGTCCAGCGCAGCGTCACCGACCTGGCGTCGCGCAGTTCCGCCTTGAGGACAAAGGCCTGCTCCGGCGGAAGGAAATCCTCCGCCAGGGCAGGGCTAAAGCCGAGCACGAGGAGGCCCGCGCACAGCCAGGAGAGAAGTTGCCGCATCGCTTGCTCCTACCAAAGCCGAGTCACGCCCAGCTGCACGCTGACCGCGCGCAACGGCTCCAGGCCGGGACTGCCGCTGCCGAACACGCGCCAGGAACCACGCTGCTCATAGCGTTCCAGCTTCAGGTCCACGCTCCAGTCACGGTCGATCTGCTTGGCCAGCTTGAAGCCGACGGTGACCGCGCCGAACGCCGACAGGCGCTGGTCCGGCGAGCTGAATGCTTCGCTGCCGATCACATAGCCGCGCGGGAAGGGCGGCCCGAACACCGGATCGTAGACCGGTTCGAAATAGAAGTTCGCCTTGCCCTGCGAGTACAGGCGCACGGACGGTGTGACCGTCCAGCCGCCTGCCAGCGACTGCACCCACTCCGCGCCCAGCGTGTGCGCCTCGATGCCGAAGCTGTCGCGGTAGAAGCGGTAGCTCAGGCGGCTGCTCGCATCCAGCGCCATGAAGCGGTGGTTCCACTGCAGCAGGGCCGTGCTCTGATCGCGGCTGCGCGGACGATTATCCAGCAATTTATACGGGTCGGAATAGTAGCCATGGCCGCTGCTGTGAGTCAGCGTCAGCGCCGCGATATCGACCGGCGTCAGCACGCGCGTCACGCCGGCCAGCAGGCTGACCGTCTGCCGGCTCTCGTTGACGACCAGGCGGTTGACCGGATCGATCGCATCGTCGGTGCCGCTGATGCCGAAGGCCCAGGTGGTGTTCCTGTCGTCGCTGCTGTAGGTGCCCTGCAGCGACAGGGCGCGCGAGCGGTAATCGTGTTCCTTCGAATAGGCAGCGCCCACGCTGACCGTGCCGTGCGGCAGATAACGCGTCACCATCACGTCGCCCGCCTTGCGCAAGTCGTCCATCTGGGAAGCGCCGGAAATGGCCGTGTGGTAGCGCGGCGAAGCGCCCGACACGTCGTCCACCGTGGCGCTGCCCGCGATCGACCATTCGCCGGCCACTGGGGCCAGCACGGAGACGGAAGGAGAGCGCACCGAAATGCGGTCCAGGCCGGGCTGGTCTTCCTTGTAATAGAGGGCTTTCACGCTGACCGAGCCGCGCTCCGGCGGCGTCTCGGCATGCACGGCGCCCATCCCGGGCAGCAGCATGGCCGCCGCCAGCAGGGCTTGTGGCGAATTATTCTTAGGCTTGTTCATGCTCTTCCCTGTCAATTGCAGCCGCAGCCGCCGCCACCGATCGCGGCGCCGCCCGACGCGGCTTCCTTGCTGGCGTAGATGTGTTCATTGAAACGCGTTTCGAGCGCATCGCCCTGGATCAGCATGTCGGCGCGGGCCATTTCGCCCTTTTCCCAGGCCTGCACCGGCGCCAGCGCGCAGCCGGACAGCCCGGCCACGGCGGCGCAGACCACAAAGACAAGACGCGCCTTCATTTGACCGCCCCCAGTGCCGCCTTGATGCGGCTTTCCAGTGCCTCGCGATCCGCCGGACGGAAGCCGCTGTGCTCGAACAGCACCTTGCCGTCCGGGCCAATCAGCACGCTGCTCGGCATGCCCTTGATGCCGTAGGTGCGCGGCGCGGTGCCGCCCGGGTCGAAGGCGATGGTGAAGCGGGCAGGCGTGGTGGCCAGGAAGCTCTGCGCCTCTTCGGCCTTGGCATCCACATTAATGCCGACAATCTGCAGGCCCTGCTTGCCGTAGCGGGCCTGCATCTCATTCATCCAGGGGAAGGACTGGCGGCAGGGGCCGCACCAGGACGCCCAGAAGTCCACGTACACCAGCTTGCCCTGATATTGTTCAAGCTTGATCGTGCCGTCGGGGCCGTTCAGGGCGAAGGCGGGCGCCGGCTTGCCCGGCTCCAGGGCGGACGCCTGCTGGGTCACGAGCGCTGCCAGCGCGGCAAGGAAGACGGTTGTAATGCGTTTCATCGGTTCTCCAGGCGAAAAAATGTGCCCTGCGTCTGCTGTATGCAGGCCGCAGGGCCGCTGAGGGCGATTTGCACACGCACAGTTGGTTCATTTATCAATGTTGTACCGGTCAATACCCGCCCGCCGCAAAATGGTTCAAAATCTGTTGAGAATATTTGAGAATATTTGAGAATTTTGTTTTGAAATTTTTTTGACCGTGCATTGAACCTTTTCTCCAAAGCCGCGTATTCACGGCAAACAAGGAGATTGGCGAATGCGGGACGGCTGGAGAGCGGCAGTGGCGGATGAGTTGGACGAGGGGGAACTGGTGCGCCTGGTCGGGGCGGGGGACCGCCTTGCCTTCCAGAGCCTGTACCGCAGTTATTTCCCCCGCCTGGCCCGCTTCCTCGACCGCATGACGCGCAACGTGCCCCTGCTGGAAGAAGTCATCAACGACACCATGCTGGTGGTCTGGCAGAAGGCCGGCAGCTACGACGGCAGCAGCAAAGTCTCCACCTGGATCTTCGGCATCGCCTACCGCCAGGCCCTGAAAGCCCTGCGCGGCCACGAGGAGCCGGTGGAAGCGCCGGAGGAAGCGCCCGGCGAAGAATGGAAGGAACCGGAACATGCGATGGCCGCGCGCGAGCTGCAGCGCGGGGTGAGCAAGGCGCTCGATGCGCTGCCCATGGAACAGCGGGTGGTGGTCAGCCTCACTTACTACCACGGCATGGCTTACCAGGAGATTGCCGAAACCATGGGCTGCCCGGTGAATACCGTGAAGACGCGCATGTTCCACGCGCGGCAGCGCCTGAGGGACATGCTGTCCGATCATATGGAAGAGACGAAATGAATACGCACAAACCATCGGCCGACCCCGGCCACCAGGCCATGCAGGACTTGCTGCCCTGGTATGCGGCGGGCTCGCTGCAGGATGCCGAAGCGGCGCGCGTGCAGGAGCACCTGCGCAATTGCGCCGCCTGCCGCGAGGACCTGGCCTGGCAGCGCAAGCTGCTGGAAACCGAAGCGCCGCTGCCCGCCGGCCTCGATCCGGAACGGGCGCTGGCCCGCCTGATGCCGCGCCTGGACACGGCGCCGCCCGAACCGGCCAGCCCGGCCTTGCCGCTGGCGCGCCTGCCGGGGCTTCTACTCACCTGGCTGCGCGCGCACGCCGGCTGGCAGGGCTGGGCGCTGGCCGGCCAGTTTGCCGTGATCTGCGTGCTGGCCGTGCTGGCGATGCCGCGCAACGATACTCCCGCCTACCAGGCCCTGGGCCGCGGCCAGGCCGCCACGCCGGACGTGCTGGTGGTCTTCAAGCCGGAAGCGCGCATGCAGGACGTGCAGGATATCCTGCAGGCCCAGGGCGCCAGCATCGTGGGCGGTCCCACGGTGACCGGCGCCTATATGCTGGACGTGGATGCGGGGCGCCACGGCGCCTTGCTGGCGGCACTGCGCGCCCATCCTTCCGTGGAGCTGGCCGAGTCGCTGGCGGGGAGCCAGCCGTGATGGTCCGCATTGCGCTGGCCCTGTGCCTGCTGGCCGGGACGGCGTTCGCCCAGACGCCGCCGGGGGCGCCGACCGCGCAATCTTCCGCGGTCGCCCCGGCGCCGAAAGAAGCCGCCGAGGGTGCGGAAATCCTGGTCATGCTGCACCTGCCGCCGCCGCACTTCCGCGCCGACGGCTATGGCGGCGCCAGCTACCGCGATGACGCCGGCCGCGCAGCGCGCCAGCGCATTGCGGCCGCCGTGGCGCGCGAGTACAAGCTGGAGCTGGTCGAAGACTGGGCCATGCCGGCCGTGAACGTGGATTGCTTCCGCATGCGCCTGCCCGCCGGCAAGGCGGCCGACGCCGTCCTCACGGCCCTGGGGCAGGACAGCCGCGTGGCCTGGGCCCAGGCCATCCAGGAATTCGATGCGCAAGCGGGGACCGACCCCCTGTACCGCGCGCAGCCGGCCGCCGCGCCCTGGCAGCTGGCCGAGCTGCGCAAGACCACGACCGGGCGCAAGGTCCTGGTGGCCGTGGTGGATAGCGGCATCGAGAGCAAGCACCCGGACCTGGAGGGCCAGGTCGCCGTGGAAGAGAATTTTGTCGATGGCCAGTCCTATACGCCGGAGATGCACGGCACGGCGGTGGCTGGCGTGATCGCCGGGCGCGCCGGCAACGGCGTGGGCATCGAAGGCATCGCGCCGGGTGCGCGCCTGATGGCGCTGCGCGCTTGCTGGCAGGCCGCCAGCGTCACCCGCTGCAACAGCTTCACGCTGGCCAAGGCCCTCAATTTCGCCCTGCTGCACGAGGCGCTGGTAATCAATATGAGCCTTTCCGGCCCGCAGGACCGCCTGCTGCAGCAACTGGTGGACGTCGCCCGTGCCCGCGGCGTGCGGGTGGTCGGCGCCGTCGATCCGAGCCGGCCGGATGGCGGCTTTCCCGCCAATCTGCCGGGCGTGTTTGCGGTGGCGGCGGACGGTTCGCCGCAGTCGGCGCTGCATCCGCTGCTGGCGCCGGGGCGCGATATTCCCACCACGATGCCGGGCGGGCGCTGGGGAGTGGTGTCCGGCTCCTCGTATGCGGCGGCCCACGTTTCGGGCATGCTGGCCCTGCTGGGGGAGCTGAAACCGCAGATGGCGCCGGCCCAGCTGAGGGAAAACATCGTCCTCAATGAAGGTAGTGCACCGTTGACGGGAATTGATCTTTGCGCCACCATCATGCGCATTACCGGAAAATGTTCATGCGCATGCCAGTCAAGCTCCGTCAATCGTTACGTGCGCTCCCCCTGATCTGCCTCCTTTCGCCTGCCGCCCATGCCCAATTGAGCGGCAGTGCGGGCATCCTGTCCAACTATATGTACCGCGGCATTTCCATGAGTGCCGACAAGCCGGCCGCGCGCCTGGCCCTGAACTATGATGCGCCCAACGGCTGGTATGCGGGCGGACAGGTGGTCAGCGGCCAGCTGGGTACGGAAAGCCACCGCTATGCGCAATGGCTTGGCTATGCGGGCTATGCGCAGCGGCTGTCCTCCGGGCTGGCGTGGGAAGTGGGCGGTACGGCCTATGCCTATTCCGGCACGCCGTCCTGGAATTTCCGCGAGCTGTATGTGGGACTGGCCGGCGAAAAGCTCAGCGTGCGCCTGCATTACGCGCCGGACTACCTGGGCTTCGGCGAGCGCACCCTGTATGCGGAAGCCAATGGCGGCACGCCGCTGATGCAGCGCCTGAACTTCTTCTGGCATGCCGGCTATCTCTATTCGCGCGACAATGCGCTGACCAGCCGTCCGGAAGCGCGGGTGGGCCTGGCGGCATCCAGCAATGGCTGGCAGGCGCAGCTCTCGCTGGACATGGTCCGCCTGCGCAGCGTGAGCAGCGGCTATTACGGCGAGGCGAGCGAGAGCCGGGTGCGCCACGAAGTCGTGCTGGCGCTGGCGCGCAGCTTCTGATTTGTCGGGAAGTCCTGACGCCAGAATCAGGATGGCCTGATGGCTGCTGCGGCGGGGCGCTACTATCCTGAAACGCGGGATAGGGAGAGCCGCCGATGAATAAAACGATACTCGCTGCAGCCATGCTGCTCGCAATGACCGCCGCCGCCGCGGCCGATGATTACGCCACGCCGCGCGATGCGGAAAAACTGGTAGGAAAAGCCGTCGCCGCCATCCGCAAGGACGGCGCGGCCAAGGTGTACCCCAGCATCACCGGCAAGGATGCGGCCTGGGTGCATGGCGACCTGTATCCGGTCGTCTACGATCTGCAGGGGAAGGTACTGGCGCACGGCCAGACCGCGAAAATGGTGGGCAAGGATTTGATCGAGCTGCGCGACGCGGACGGCAAATACTTCATCCGCGAACGCATCGAGCAGGCCAGGGCGAAGCCCAGCTTCTGGCAGGACTACAGCTTCGTCGACCCCGTCAGTAAGTCCATCCTCCCCAAGCGCATGTATTGCGAGCGCCTGGACGAGACGGTGGTGTGCGCCGGGGTCTACAAGCGCTGACTCATTCGCTTTCCAGCACCGTGCGGCCATTCAGCGGCTGCACCGGACGGACATTGTGCCTGTACAGCTGCGTGAAGCGCTTCAGCTGGGCGTCTGACAATTCAACCGGCTGCTTCAGCACGAACCAGTTCACTTCCTCGCTGCAGGGCGGGGTGGTGAGTGAGCCGGCGAAGTTGTAGTAGCCCTGGGCTTGCGGCAGCAGCGAGGCGATGTCGATGCTCACGCCTTCCGGCTCCTGCTGTTGTCCCTTCTCCTTCGGCAGCGCATTCCAGACGGTGCCGATCAGGGGATTCTCGGCGCCTTTGCGGAACAGCACGGCGACCACGGCCAGCTTGCCTTCCGCGTTCCGGTGCACCAGGTGGGCGACCAGCGGGTAACTGCGGCCCTTGATGCGTTCCTCGCTCGGCGTGTGGAAGTGGAACTGCAGCAGCTCATAGCGCACGCCATCGATGGTAAGGCTGCTGCCCGGCGCATAGTTGACCTGGATCGTGTGGCCATTGTCGATGATCTTCAGCGGCGAGGACTGGTAGTCGAAGCCCAGTGCCGGCAGGGCTTCCTTCCTGGTCTTGACGATATCGATCGGCGATTGCTGGTGGCCCAGCTTGCAGGCGCTGAAGCCGGCTTGCAGCTTGCTCCAGTTGGCCGGGCCGTGGACGCCTTCATAGCTCCAGTGGGCGGGGACGTCGGCGGCCAGCGCACTGGCGGAAAGCAGGATGGCGCCGGAGACGATCAGTTGGGTGAATTTCATGGGGCTCCTTGTCGTTGACCAGAGTGTCGATTGTGCCGGAAGATGGCCCGATAAGGATTGCCTGAACAAATCAGGAATATTGGGGTAGCGGATGGGTCACAGGGAAAGCGGCGCAGCCTTCTGGCTGGTGTTGTCTGGGTGTCTGGCCGGCGCGGCGCGGGCGCAGGAGCTGCCGGAATTTCCGACGGTTGTGGTAACGGGGCAACGCGTCAGCCTGGAAACCGCCGGCAGGATCC
>DASWYX010000709.1:0-8337 GCA_036404755.1 Pseudoduganella sp. | reverse complement strand
TCGAGTTCGCCCGCATGATGTTCTTGTGGAACACGCAGCAGGAAGTGGTGCGGCGCGCCGCGCGCGCCGCGGCCACGAGCAATTTTGCCGACGCCGGAGCGATGCAGGCGCTGCGCCGCGCCGCGCTGTTTCGTACCGACGACGGCGCCCTGGCGTTGGCCCCCGGCCTGACGCCGGACCGCGTGCGCATCGAATACCTGTCGCTCAGTGCCGCCGGCGTCGTTGCGCCCATGGCCGTGCTGCCCGGCTGCCCGGCCCGCAATGTCGTCAACTGCATCGGCAACCCATATGGAGGCAGCTGCATCCGCTTTGTCCGCGTGCGTCTGTGCGGCGATGGCGGGGGAGCGGGCGATTGTCCGCCGCTGCCCTACGGACGCCTGATGCCGCTGGTGCCGGTACCCGCGCGGCTGCCGCCTTCCACCGTGACCGTGCCCGCCGAATCGCTCGGCTTCCGGCCTGGCGACGCGCTGTGTCCCTGAACTTGTCCAACCCTGAGGAGTGCTTATGAAAGCCCTGATGATCGGCAATGACAGCCAGTTGCAGGCCGAGATTTCGGCCCAGGGTGCAGCGCGGCTGCCTCCCGTGCAGCTGGCGGCCACGCGCACCGGCCTGCACGATGCGCTGGAACGCCTGCTGCCCGACTCGCCCGACCTGGTGCTGCTCGATGCGAGCGAAGTAGAGCCGGGCGAGGTGGATTTGCTTGAGCGCCTGGTGCAGCACTATCCGCTCGCCTCCTGCGTGCTGCTGACGCGGACGCCCCAGCACGAACTGCTGATTCGCGCCATGCGCGCCGGCATGCGCGAAGTGCTGCAGCTGCCGCTCGTGCACCGCGCCTTCCACGAGGCGATGGACCGCATCGAAATCGAGCGCGGCGTCACCCGCATGCGCGACGGGAAGGCGCTCGCCTTCATCTCCTGCAAGGGCGGTAGCGGAACCACCTTCCTGTCCACCAATTTCGGTTATGCGCTGGCAACGCTGGCGGACAAGAAGGTGATGCTGGTCGACCTGCACGGCCAGTTCGGCGACGCCACGCTGTATGTGACGGACCAGAAGCCGGCCATGACGCTGTCCGGCATCTGCAGCCAGATCGGGCGGCTGGATGGCGCTTTCCTCGAATCCTCGCTGGTGCATGTGGCGCACAATTTCGGCATCCTGGCGGCGGCCGACGACCACGCCCAGGAAATGAAGCCGGAGCATATCGACGCCGTGCTGCGCGTGGCGCGCCAGCACTACGACTATATCCTGCTGGATGTCGGCCGCCAGATCGACGCGGTGTCGCTGCGCGCGCTGGACAAGTCCGACCTGATCTTCCCCGTGCTGCAGCTGGCCCTGCCCGATATCCGTGACGGCCGGCGCCTGCTGGATATTTTCCGTTCACTCGGCTATCCGGTCGAGCGCACGCGCCTGATCGTCAACCGCTACGAGAAGAATGGCAAGCTGCGCCTGGCCGACCTGGAGCACGCGCTGGGCGCGGACGTGATGCATACGGTGCCGAACGATTACCTGTCCGCCACGGACTCGGTCAACCAAGGCATCCCGCTGCTCCAGCTTTCGCGCAACAGCATCGTGGCGCGCAGCCTGGCCGAGATGGTGGAGCTGGTGACGGAGCGCCGCGCGCCGGAAAGCCGCGGGCTGTTCGACCGGCTGTTCAAGGGAGGCGGCAATGAGCCTGCGTGATCGCCTTGCGGCCGTCGAAGAGGAAGCGCCGGCGGCCGGCCTGCATGGCCTGGTCGCCACCGCCTACCAGGACTTGAAGAAGTCCATGCACCAGATGATCCTGGAGCGCATCGACCTGGAACGCCTGAAGCGCCTGACGCCGGAGCAGTTCAAGCACGAACTGGCCTTGCTGATCCAGCGCATCATCGAGGACGAGCGCATCGTGCTGAACCAGTCCGAACGCCACCAGCTGGTGCTCGACATCCAGCACGAGATGCTGGGTTTCGGTCCGCTGGAACCGCTGCTGGCCGATCCCGGCGTGTCGGACATTCTGGTCAACACCCACGCCCAGGTTTACGTGGAGCGAAACGGCCGGCTGGAGCTGACCGGCGTGACCTTCCACGACAACGCGCACCTGATGAAGATCATCGAGAAGATCGTATCGCGCGTGGGCCGCCGTGTCGACGAATCGAGCCCGATGGTGGATGCACGCCTGCCGGACGGCTCGCGCGTGAACGCCATCATTCCGCCACTGGCGGTCGATGGTCCCATCCTGTCGGTGCGGCGCTTCGCCACGCAGCCGCTGACCGTCGAGAGCCTGCTGGAGTACAAGAGCCTGACCCCGCCGATGCTGGAAGTGCTGCGCGCTTTGGGACAGGCGCGCCTGAACATCCTGATCTCCGGCGGTACGGGCAGCGGCAAGACCACGCTGCTGAATGTGCTGTCCGGCTTCATTCCGGCCAGTGAGCGCATCGTCACCATCGAGGATGCGGCGGAGCTGCAGCTGCGCCAGCCGCACGTGGTACGGCTGGAGACGCGGCCGCCGAACATTGAAGGGAAGGGCGAGGTCACGCAGCGCGCGCTGGTACGCAATGCGCTGCGCATGCGGCCCGACCGCATCATCCTCGGCGAGGTGCGCGGCGCGGAAGCGATCGACATGCTGCAGGCGATGAATACGGGCCATGAAGGTTCCTTCGCCACCATCCACGCCAATTCGCCGCGCGATGCGCTGTCGCGGCTGGAGAATATGGTCGGCATGGCGGGCGCCAACCTGGGCGCGCGTGCGGCGCGGCAGCAGATCGTGGCGGCGATTACCGTCGTTATGCAGCTCTCGCGCCTGGCGGACGGCACGCGCAAGCTGGTGAGCGTGCAGGAAATCACCGGCATGGAAGGGGAAACGGCCGCCATGCACGAGATTTTCCACTTTGACCAGACGGGCGTGGACGGCAACGGCAAGGTGCTGGGCCACTTCTACGCCACCGGCGTGCGGCCCCGCTTCGCCGAGCGCTTGCGCATGTTCGGCGTGCCCGTGCCGGACAGCGTCTTCGATCCGGGCCGCGTGTTCGAATAGGAGGCCGTCATGGACTATGCCTTGGCCGCATTTTCCGTGCTGGTATTTGCCGCCGTGATCTTCCTGGTGGAAGGCGCCTGGCTTTGGTGGAGCAACAGCCACGGCGGCGGTGCACGCCGTATTGCGCGGCGCCTGCGCCTGATGTCTCGAGGCGACGGCGGCGGCGAGCGCATCACCATCCTCAAGCAGCGCCGCTATGCGGCCGCGCCATGGCTTGATCATGCGCTGCGCCGCGTGCCGCGCATGGCCGTGCTGGACCGCCTGCTGCTGCAATCCGGCCTGCGCTGGCAGGTCGGGCGGTTCCTTGGCGGCGCCGCCCTGTTGTTGCTGGCATCTGTACTGGCGCCGTGGGCGGCTGGCGTACCTCTCATTCCGGCCGGCCTGACATTGGCCGTGGGCGCCGGCGCGCCGTTCGCCCTGCTGCTGCAGGCGCGCGCCGCGCGCATGCGCAAGGTGGAGGAACAATTGCCCGAGCTGGCCGACTTCCTGTCGCGCGCGCTGCGCGCCGGCCATTCCTTCGCCAACGTGCTGCAGATGGCTGGCGACGAAATGCCGGAACCCCTGGCCGGCGAGTTCCGTGCCACCTACGAGGAGGTCAATTTCGGCGTGCCGATGAACGAGGCCTTGCAGAACCTGGCGGCCCGCGTACCGTTGACGGACTTGCGCTACCTCGTGATTGCGGTGCTGATCCAGCGCGAATCCGGCGGCAACCTGGCCGAGTTGCTGGGCAATGTCAGCCGCATGACGCGCGCGCGCCTGAAGCTGCTGGCCCATGTGCGCGTGCAGTCGGCGGAAGGGCGGCTGTCGGCGTGGATCCTGTCCGTGCTGCCGCTGGCGGTGCTGGCCCTGATGTCGGTGGCGAATCCGCGCTATGTGGACGTGCTGCTGAACGACCCCGTGGGCGTCAGATTGTCGTGGTATGCCGTCAGTGGCTGCGTGGTCGGCATTTTGTGGATGCGCAAGGTGGTGAGGATACGCATATGAACGGGAGCGAACTGCTGTTTCTCTGCATCGTCTTTCTCGTGGTGGCCGCTGTCGCGCTGGTTGCCATGCTGCTGTTCGCGCCGCAGGCGCTGCGCGAGCGCTTGCGCGGCCATACACCGGAGAGTGCGCAGCACGCCGGGGAGCATGGCCAGTGGATCGAACGGGTGGCGCGCGTGGCCGAGCCGTTCACCCGCCTTTCGCTACCGGAGGAGGGCTGGGAGCGCTCCACGCTGCGAACGCGCTTCATGAATGCGGGTTGGCGCAGCGCGTCCGCGCCCACGTTGTATTTCGCGGCCAAGACAGTGCTGGCGCTCGGCCTTCCGGCGCTGGCTGCGATCGCGCTGGCCGGCGCAGGCGGCCCGCTACGCAAGTACTTCATTTTCTTTCTCTTCGCGGCCGCCGCGATCGGCTATTACCTGCCGAATGTGGTGCTGGCGCGCACGGCGTCGTCACGGCGGCGCGAGATCTTCGAGAACATTCCCGATGCGCTGGACCTGCTGACGGTGTGCGTGGAGGCAGGACTGAGCATGGAACGGGCACTGTCCAAGGTCGCAGCCGAGATTCACATCAAGAGCATGGCGCTGGCGCAGGAGCTGCAACTGGTGCTGATGGAAATGCGCGCCGGTTTCTCGAAGGAGCGCGCGCTGCGCAATCTCGCCATGCGCACCGGCGTGGAGGACATGGACGCGCTGGTCGCCATGCTCGTGCAGTCGGAGCGCTTCGGCACCAGCATGGGCGACTCGCTGCGCGTGCATGCGGACAATCTGCGCCAGAAGCGCAGCGTGCTGGCCGAGGAGGAGGCGGCCAGGATCGGCGTCAAGCTGCTGTTCCCGCTGATCTTCTGCATGTTCCCCGCGCTGATGCTCGTGCTGCTGGGGCCTGCCGGCATCCAGATCAGCCGCGTGCTGCTGCGATAAGCGTCGACATGCGCAAGCTGCCATTCATCGCCACGGCCGGCGTTCTCGCTGCATGTTCGCTGCTGTCGCCCGTACCGCAGCCCGCAGCCACGCCCGCCTCGTCCGCCGCGCCGGATGCGCTCTCCGCGTTGGGGCGTGCCTGCCTGGAAGACCCAGGCAACGCGGCGGTCTGGCAGCGTCTCGGCGAGGCGCTGCAGGCGCAGGGCGAAAGCGAACGGGCGGTGCGCATGCTGCAGCAGGCCCGCAATCTGCGCCGGCACCCGCTGGCGGCAGACTACAGCGCGCTGCGCTCCGCGCTGGCGCAAGAGCGCTGGCCGGCGGATCTGCCGCGTACCGAACTGCGCGCAATCGGCCCCGCGCTGCTGGAGCTGCGGCGCACAGGTCCGGCCGAGGCGCCGGGTGCGCGGGCGCGGCTCGAAATCAGCAACGGCAACGGCGTGAAAGGCATGGCCGCAGCCTGGAGCCGCGCGCTGAGGGACGATGAATGGATGGTGGTGCGGCTATCGAACGCGCTGCCCTTTGCCGAGCGCACCAGCCGCGTTGAATACCGCGCGGGCCGCGAGCAGCAGGCGCGGCGCCTGGCGCAAAGCATCGGCGTGCGTGCTGTGGAAGCCGGGGTGGCAGCACGCGCCGGCGGCCCGGACCTGCGCCTGGTCCTGGGCCGCGACCTGCGCGCGCCGAGATAAAAAAAGGCCGCCCACTGGGAGGAAGGCGGCCTAAACTCTCTGACCGAGTCAAGAGTGGTTGGAGAAGGTCCCGTCAGTTCCAGGCGACGCTGCCCAGGCCACGCGCGGTGGCGTTGCGGGCGGCAGGCTTGCCGTAGACGGTTGCCGAACCCATGCCGCTCAGGCGCAGGTTGGCGGAATTCTTTGCATAGAAGCTGGCGCTGCCCAGGCCCGTCATCTCGGCATCGAGACTATCGGACTGCAGCTGTTTCGCATCGAGGCTGCCGATGCCGCCCAACTGGGCGTGCAGGCTCTTGCTCTGGCCCGAGATCGTGATCTGGCCGGCGCCTTTCAGGTTCAGGTCCACGTTTTCCGCAGTGTTCGCGATGACGTTCATGCTGCCCACGCCGGTCAGTCGCGCATCGACCTTGCGGTATTGCGAATTCACTTTCACCGCGCCCGCGCCTTCGAGGGACAGGCGCAGATCGTCGCCATTGAAGCCGTTCATTTCGGCCGAGCCCACGCCGGCGGAGACCAGCTCACGCACTTGCGGCAGCGACAGTTCGGCGCGCAGCTTCGGGTTGTTCAGGTGGACCCCATTCAGGTCGGTGCTGATGCGCAGCGTATCGCCGCTTTGCGTCACCATCACTTTCGGCAGGTAGCGCTTGTCGCCGGAGACTACCAGCGCCGCTGGACCCTGCTTCAGCTTCAGGTCAATCACACCATCCAGTACCACTTTCACGGCGCGTCCATCGATGTTGCGGGTTTCGCTGACGATTTCGTCCGCATGGGCCGCACCGGCAAACAGTGCGGCTGCGATCATCGTCGTGCTGAAGAACTTTTTCATCGAGGGCTCCGTATCTGGTTGGATTTGTCGTGGATTACAGTGCTGCTTTTTCTGCTGCGGTCAGGCGCTTGGCGCTGACGACGACCACTGGCATGTTGGCGTCGGCCTTGGCAACGACGGCTGCCGGTGCGGCGTGTTTGGCAGGAACAGCGGCGGTGGCGAAGCCGGTCAGGGCGATTACGGCAACTGCGCTGAGGAAGATGGTTTCCATGTTTTTGGCGATGTTCATTTTGAGCTCCGTTAGGTGTCGTTTAAGTTCAATTTGTGCTGCGTTGAGTGAACTATAGATAAGGCCACCGTCCAACACTACGGGCTTGCGACGAAATGCATTTTTGGCGACATGAACTGCAAATAAAGGCCCAAAAAAGCAAAACGGGCGCCGCGGCGCCCGTTGCGGGGGAGGGGAGGCTTACGCCGCTTCGGCGTCTTCCTCCACCCTGGCCTCGCGCATCCACTTCACGAGGGGCCAGGCATCCTTGAAGCAGGCCGCGATCAGCGGCACCAGCTCTTCCGGCTTGTTCAGATTGAGCTTGATCTCGGTGAAGACGAAGAAGCTTTTCAACTTGATGAATTCGATATGCTCGTGCTCCGGGTCGAAGCCCTTGGGAGGACGCTGCAGCTTGTGCTCTTCGGTGATGGAGCCGTAGCGCGCCTTCAGCGCCTTGTTGGCCAGCGCCTTGCGAAAGCCGGCCGCGTCTTCGACCATGTGATTGCGCAGGGCCTTCAGCCGGTGCGGCGGCGGGATGTATTCGCCGGCGCCGATGCCAAGGCGGCCTTCCTTCGTCAGTTCGAAATAGTAAGTCGGTCCGCCCGCCATGCTGGGGCGGCGCATATCGTTGGGCGCGATGGCGGCCGAGAAGTGCGTCTTGTACGGGCTCTTGTCGTGGGCGAAGCGCACGTCGCGGTTGATGCGGAACATGGCCTTCTTCGGATTGCAGAACTTCACTGCCGGGTCCATCTTGCCCAGTTCAACGATCACCTGGGTCACCAGGGCCAGGAACTCCTCGCGCAGGATGTCGTAGCGCGGTTTGTTCATCACGAACCAGGGGCGGTTGTTATTGTCGGTCAGCTCTTGCGGGAAGCGGGTCAGGTCGCGCAGGTGCATGGTCTCTCTTAGCGTTTCTTGGGAAGGGGGCGCTGGCCGACCGTGATGGCCAGGTCGGATTCCTGCGACTTGCGCAGGATGCGCATGGTGGATTTGCCGCCCGGGGACAACTGGGCGATCAGGTTCAGCATTTCATTGGTGTCCTTGACCGGCTTGCCGTCCACGGACAGCAGGATATCGCCGGGGCGCATGCCGCCCTTGTCGGCCGGGCCGTTGCGCACCACGCCGGCAATGATGGCGCCGGATTCACGCTTCAGGCCGAAGCTTTCCGCCATCTCCGGCGTGATTTCCTGCGATTCCACGCCGATCCAGCCGCGCACCACATGGCCGTCGCGGATGATCGATTCCATCACCGACTTGGCCGTGCTGACGGGGATGGCGAAGCCGATGCCCACCGAGCCGCCCGTTTGCGAGTAAATGGCCGAGTTGATGCCCAGCAGGTGGCCGTTGGCGTCGATCAGGGCGCCGCCCGAATTGCCGAAGTTGATGGCGGCATCGGTCTGGATGAAGTTTTCGAAGTGGTTGATGTGCAGATTGTTGCGGCCCAGGGCGGAAATAATGCCCATGGTGACCGTCTGGCCGACGCCGAAGGGGTTGCCGATGGCCAGCACCACGTCGCCCACCTTGGCCTGGTCCACCTGGCCCAGCACGATCACGGGCAGGCGCTCCAGGTTGATCTTGATCACGGCCAGGTCGGTTTCCGGGTCCGTGCCGACCACCTTGGCCTTGGCCTTGCGGCTGTCCGCCAGCACGACCTCGATTTCATCGGCCGCTTCCACCACGTGAGTATTGGTCAGGATATAGCCTTCCGG